>JAZSFI010000326.1:0-1973 GCA_045532135.1 Clostridia bacterium
TCCCATCTGTGTGTCGAACGAAACAGAAGATTCTACAAAACAAGACGCAATTTGAAAAAGGCGGCGCAGACAATAAAACAGAATCATCCTTCCTGTACAAACAGGGGAAGGATGATTTTTTATGATTCGGTATGATGAAGACACAAACACGATCACTGTATGTCCTGAAGGCGAGCTTGATCAGTTCATGGCGGAAAAAATCAGAAATACCATTGATTCCGAGATTTTGAAAAAAGGCGCAAAGACGCTTGTTTTTGATCTGAGTGAAATTCCTTTTATGGATTCAAGCGGCATCGGAATGCTGATTGGAAGATACAGGCTCATGAAACGTTTAAACGGTCAGGTAGAGGTTAAGGGAATGAAGGAAAGTGTTTTCAGGATTTTCAGAATGTCGGGGCTTAACCAGATTATGAAGGTAGATGAAAGGGGGGAACAAAATGAGTATTGTAAATGAAATCCGCGTGGATTTTTTATCGGTGCCCGAAAACGAAAGCTTTGCGCGCCTTACGGTCAGCGCGTTTCTCCTTCCGCTCAATCCCACGCTTTCGGAAGTGAGCGATGTGAAAACCGCAGTTTCGGAGGCGGTCACAAATGCGATCATTCACGGCTACGGAAAAAAGCTCGGCACCGTTCGCATGCACGCGACGATTACGGATACGCGTCTTCTGACCGTGGACATCACTGACAACGGGCGCGGAATCGGCGACATCAAGCAAGCCATGCAGCCATTCTGGACGAGCGTGGACGGCTTTGAAAGAAGCGGCATGGGCTTTACCGTCATGGAAAGCTTTATGGATTCCGTCGCCGTTGCAAGCAAGGTCGGCGCGGGGACAACGGATGGCATGTACAAACAGATTGCAACAGGCGCCGAGCGCGCGAAAGAAGCTTGATGAAGGCTTGCTACGAAAGCACTGAACGGCTCATTCAGCTGGCGCAGACGGGCGATCGGGAGGCAATGGAAATCCTCGTTACGGAAAACGACGCGCTGATTCGGTTTGTCGTCAAGAAATTTATGGGACGATCAAAGGAATATGAGGATCTTTATCAGCTTGGAAGAATCGGCCTTGTGCGCGCGGTCAACAATTTTGACACGCATTTTGACGTGAAGTTTTCGACCTATGCCGTTCCTGTGATCATGGGCGAAATCAGGCGTTTTCTGCGTGACGATCATCCGATTCACGTATCGAGAACCATCCGGGAAAACGCCAAAAAGACTGTTGAATTTATAAACGAATACGGCAAAACGCACGCAGATTCTCCCTCGGTTGATGAGATTTCAAAAGAGACGAATCTGAAAAAAGAAGACGTTATCTTAGCGCTTGAAGCCTCAAAGCCCGTAAAAAGCCTTACAGAGCCCGTCGGAAGTGACAATAAACGGATGATTCAGGACACTGTGGGCACGAATCCATACGAAGAAGTGGAAAAAAATCTTCTCGTCGAAAGCCTTTTAAAAAGCCTTGACGAGAAGGAAAGGAAACTTATTCAGCTCAGGTATTTTGATCGCCTTACCCAGACGCGCGTTGCTCAAATTCTGGGGCTTACGCAGGTACAGGTTTCGCGGCTTGAAAAAAAGCTTTTATTACGCCTTCGGAAGAACGCCGTCTAATACATGGGTGAAATCAAGCGTAGCAAAATAATCCTTGGGCGTTTCGGCTCTTCTGATCAGCTCGAATTCGCCGTTTTCCTTTAAAAGAACCTCTGCGCTTCTCAATCGGCCGTGGTAATTGTAGCCCATGGAACGGCCGTGCGCGCCGGTATCGTGAATGACGAGAATGTCGCCCATTTCGATCTCGGGCAGAGGGCGGTCAACGGCGAATTTGTCGTTGTTTTCGCAAAGGGAACCGACAACATCATATACTTTTGCGTTTTCTTTGTCTTCTTTGCCGGCGACGGTGTTATGGTGGTATGCGCCGTACTTTGCGGGGCGCATGAGATCCGCCGCGCACGCATCCACGCCGATGTATTCCTTGTGG
>JAZSFI010000526.1:0-6735 GCA_045532135.1 Clostridia bacterium
CTCCTCTCTTTTTGTGCGTTCAATTTTCCGTATTCTGCCTTCTTCGATCCGATCCAGCCTTTTCATGATATGCTTTATATCCGTTCGTATTTCCGAAAGCGCGCTTGCGCGCTCATTGTCCCGCGTTCGGTACGCGTTAAACGCGCCGATCGCCGCCGAAAATGTGGCAATCAGCTGAAGCAAGTGCGATATTTCCACAAAAAATCACCTCCCCTCGTGCTTTCTTCTGCCCTTTGGCAATCAAAGCGTATCAGGGGAGGCGAATGAATTTCTACACGCCTTTAAAAATTATCGGATCTGACCGTCTCCAAAAATTCTGTATTGATAGGAAGTCATTTCCGCAAGCCCCATCGGACCGCGCGCATGCAGCTTCTGGGTCGAAATGCCCATTTCGCATCCCAGTCCAAACTCGCCGCCGCCGGTAAAGCGGGTGGAAGCGTTGACATAAACGGCGGCGCTGCCCACGCCGTTAACAAAAGCCCCGGCGGTTTCGGCGTTCTCCGTGACGATGGCCTCGCTGTGCCCGGTCGAATGCAAACGGATGTGCAAAAGCGCCTGCTTCACATCGTCCACGACCGATACGGCAAGAATGTAGTCCAAAAATTCCGTATCGAAATCCTTGTCCGTCGCCTTCGTTCCGGGAATGATTTCCTGCGCGCGCGCATCGAGGCGCAATTCCACGGGATGATTGTCCTTGCGCTTTGTAACCAGCGCATCATACAGCATGGGCAAAAACTTTTCAGCAATCTCTTCATGCACAATCAAGCTTTCCATGGCGTTGCACACGCTCGGACGGCTCGTTTTTGCATTCACTGCGATTGTTACCGCCTTTTCAAGATCAGCGTCCTTGTCCACATAAATGTGGCAGATGCCCGTGCCCGTTTCGATGACGGGAACGGTCGCATTTTCAACGCAGGCGCGAATCAGCCCCGCGCCGCCGCGCGGAATCAGAAGATCGACAAGTCCTCTTGCGCGCATGAGCTCGTTTGCGCCCTCGCGCGAAATGTCCTCGACCTGACAGACCATATTTTCATCAAGTCCCATCGACGAAAGCGCAGAACGGATCGACTTGACGATCGCGCCGACAGAGCGGTAGGCTTCCTTGCCGCCGCGAAGCACGCAGGCGTTTCCGCTCTTTAAGCACAAAACCGCCGCGTCCAGCGAAACATTGGGACGCGATTCAAAGATGATGGCGACGACGCCCATGGGAACGGCAATTTTCTGGATTTTAAGGCCGTTGGGGCGAATCGTTTCGGACAGAACACGCCCGACGGGATCGGGAAGCGCGCACACCTCGCGGACGCTTTCTGCCATTTGCAAAAGCCGCGTATCCGTTAAAGTGAGCCGGTCGATCATGACGCTTCCGACCGCGCGCCTCGCCTTTTCAACGTCCTTTGCATTTTCAGACAGAATTTCCGCCTTGTCAGATATAATCTGATCCGCAATTTTCAAAAGGACTTCGTTTTTCTTTTTTTCCGAAAGAAGCGCCGCCTCAAAGGAAGCCTGTTTTGCGCTTTTCAGTATCTCCATCGTCGTCATTTATTTTTTCTCCCCTTTTCCGTAAAAGCGCGTGCCGACCGTTTTTCCCTCGGCAATGTCGTACAGGATTTCGGGTTTTTCACTGTTGGCAATCACCATGTCCACGCCCGCGTCCATGGCCATTTTTGCCGCCTTGAGCTTTGTCGCCATGCCGCCGGTTCCAAGTTCTGTTCCCTTTCCGCCGGCCAGCGCGTAGATTTCATCGGTCATTTCGGTAACTTCCGGAATAATCTTCGCATTTTTGTTTTTGTGTGGATCCGAGTCAAAAAGGCCGTCGATGTCGCTTAAAAGCACGAGAAGATCGGCGTGAATCGCCACCGCGACAATGGCGGACAGGGAATCGTTTTCGCCGATCATGATGATTTCATCGGTCGCAACAGTGTCGTTTTCATTGAGGATCGGAAGCGCGCCCAATTCCAGAAGGCGCTCCATCGTGTTTTCAAAATGCGCGCACCGAACGGGCGAAAGCACGTCCTCGCCCGTGATCAGAACCTGCGCAACCGTGTGGTTATACTGAGTGAACAGGCGGTCGTACGTGTACATGAGCTCGCATTGCCCAACGGCCGCCGCAGCCTGCTTGGTAGGCATGTCGGTAGGTCTTGCGGGCAAAGACAATTTCCCAACGCCCATGCCGATTGCGCCGGAGGACACCAGAATGATTTCGTGCCCCGCATTTTTAAGGTCGGATACAACCTTGCACATTTCTTCCATTCTTCGAATATTGAGTCTCCCCGTCGCATGCGCGATGGACGAGGTTCCGATCTTAATGACAATGCGCATGAAAAACGCCCCCTATAAACGGTGTAGTATGATTATACCGTCTATAGGGCATTCTGTAAATGATTTTTTTCATTCACAAAAATTCAATTTCGGGCAATATATGCCGCACTATAACCGAAGTACCAGCGGATTTTGATTCGATGGGTCGGAGTTAATTGCATTTTCAACATTTTTGACTGTCGTCAGATATCGCCTTGCAATCGTCCACGGCGTATCGGTTTCCTTTGGCCAGACGATCACAATGCCTTTCCTCTTCTCGTTTGCGCCGTCCTCAGAAAGGCCCTCCGCAATCGTCGCCTGAGCGTCTGTGCGCTTGTCGGCAAGCAAATCAAGCATACACTTAATTTCGATTCTGTCGGACATGAGCGCGTTTCCTTCAGGCGATACGGCGCGAACCGAAACAATTCCGTTTGGGTCAAGCGCGCACGCCGCCTCGATTTCAAACGGCAGATCCTGGTTTTCGCTTTTCAGGCTTTCGCCGTCTCCCGAAACATACACAACCTGCGTATTGACAACGCCGCTGATCACCGTGCGCGCACCGTCTTGTGTAACGTCTCCCACGCTCGCGCGCGTTTTGACCGCGCACACCTCGCTCACGCTTCCTTTGGAATCCTTCAAAAGAACCGACGCGCGGAACGGCTCGCTCATGGTGATGCGCTTGACATCTGTGCATATGTCCACGGTCTTTTTATCGCATACAATTTTTGTTTCGTTCGTCGAAAACGCGTCCACCAGCGCCCGCACCTGATCTTCGCCCGCAGCCGAAGCGCAGATGTCAATCTCCGCCTCCATAAGAAGCGTCGCATCCTCGCCCATAACGGCCTGATTGACGTTGGTTTTGATATTTGAAACGCTCGCATCCAGATACACATTGTCCGTCAGCCATTCGGGCATTTCCATAAACCGGTCAATCGGCATGCGATACCTGACCAGCTGCACCGGCTTTTCGGGTATTCCAGTTGAAATCAGCGTTTCAACCAGAACATTTCCGTTCACGCGGATGCCGCCGGGCTCTTTCTGATGATCCATCTGCGTAACCGTCGCCCATTCCATGAGCGCATACCTTGCGTCCAGCGCCGCAGGCAAAGAAACCGTCTGCGAAAGAACCTGCGTGCCGCAGCTTTCCGCCGCAAGCTTTACCGATCTGATTTCTTCATACGCCGTCTGAATTCCGTCCGCGTTTTCGCTTCCGACAATCACGTTGACGGGCACAAGAGACGTGACATACGCCGTCATCGTGAGGTATACGTCAAACACCATGTGCCCGTTTTCATATTTGGCGCTGACTTCGTCCGCTTGTGCAATCACCCTGGCGTTCATGCCGCTCATGACGCCCTTCATATCAAAAACACAGGAGACCGGATGTGAAGCGTTTGCAGCGCGCGCACCGGTTTCAGAATCCACCTTATACGCCGCCTGACATACCGCTTCGCCCTCGGCAATCACCCGGTCGGACTGCGCCTGAACGGACGATATGCGCACCCGGCAGTCCGAAAGAAGCACGTCCACATTTTCGCGTCCCGCGCCCAGCACCATCGCCTCCACGCGCAGATGCGTCTGCACCTTTTCCGATTCATATCGCTTTTCAGCCTCGATGGCCTTTCTCATAAGCGTAAAATCCATCAAGCATCCCCCCTGTTTTTTCTCTCACATCCTATGCATGCCTATCCCTTCTAATACCCAAATGTGCGCAAACGGTTACAAAACCGTGAACACAGATGCGCCATTCTTGACATTGTCGGTATATAAAAGGTATAATATTGATTATTATGGTTAAAAAGGGTTTTTATGCGCTCAAAGCATGTCTGTTTCGGAATTTGTTCCCGGCGAGGATTTTGAAGGATAAAAGGAGGACAGAAAAAAATTGTTCAAACATGAAAAAAGAACCTGCCCCCTGATCGGCTATTACAATTATTCGGTCATTGTCACATATCTCGGCCTTTTAATCGGCATTTACGGCATGCAGCTTGCGCTCACGGGAAAAATCCGCGGCGCAATCATTTGCCTGATTTTCTGCGGACTTTGCGATATGATGGACGGTGCAATCGCCCGTACCTGCAAGCGCACGGAGGATGCAAAGTGCTTCGGCATGCAGATCGACTCTTTGTGCGACATGGTGTGCTTCGGCGTGTTCCCCGCGGTCATTTCCTTCGTGTTGGGGCCTGCCAATGCGTTCACCATCGCCTGCGCCATGCTCTACACGCTGGCTGCAGTAATCCGATTAAGCTATTTTAACGTCCAGGAAATCATGAAGGCGCCGGACGCTGAAAAACGCACGCATTACACCGGTCTTCCCGTGACCTCTTCTGCGCTGATTATGCCGCTGATTGCGCTCATCTGCGCTCTTCCCAAGGCGACCGCCTACGTGTATCCCGCATCTCTCGCCCTTATGGGCATACTGTTTGTGTCCCGTTTTCAGGTCAAAAAGCCCTATGGCCGCGCAATCGCGCTGATGGCGCTGATCGGCCTTGTCGTCCTCATTCTCATCATTACCTTGGGAGGCGCAATCCCGTGTACGAGAATCTTTATCGAAGCAAATTAGGCAGATGCTTGGCAAGCATAATCGCGCGGCCCGGGATTTCCCGGGCCGCCGGCTGCATTATGGACAGCCGCCTGTCCAGCGCTTTTATCAAGCCTTTTATCCGAAAAAACGGAATCGATATGCGGGAGGCCGCGCCGAAAAAATACGTTTCCTTCAATGATTTTTTCACCCGCCGCCTGGCGGACGGCGCGCGTCCGTTTGACGAAAGGAAAACCGTGCTGCCCTCCCCCTGCGACGGACTTCTGAGCGCGTATCCCGCAACGGCAAACGGCGTTTTCACCGTCAAAGGCTCGCCTTACACGCTTAAAACGCTGCTTGACGATGAACAAACCGCACAATCCTTTGAAGGCGGCTGGCTGCTTGTTTTCCGCCTGACCCCGTCTCATTACCACAGATATGCCTTCCCGGACGCCGGACACATCGTAAAAACGCGCCGCATACAGGGTGTTTTCCACACCGTGCGCCCTGAAGCGCTGGAAAAAATCCCCGTTTTCAAGACCAATACGCGCGAATACGCGCTCCTTGAAACCGAAAACTTCGGACGCATGATTTATATGGAAGTCGGCGCAGCGATGGTCGGACGCATTCAAAACGACGTTACCGAAGGTGCGTTTGCCCGCGGACAGGAAAAGGGACGGTTTGAATTCGGCGGCTCGACCGTAATTGTCATCACCGAAAAAGGAAAATGCACGCCGCTTGCCGAAATTATAAAGGATACCGAAAACGGCCTTGAATTTCCCGTTTTGATGGGTAAGGCCGTATGCAAACTGAACGAGTGCGGAGAAACTGTATGAAATTTTTAAAGAAAATCCTCGATTTCATCCCCCAATATGCGAAAAAGCCTCTTCTTTTCGTGCTTGCGTTCAATATGTTCGCTTACTGTCTTCCGTCGATTCTGAATATCGAAGCGAAATTCGACATGACGCTTCCGATCGACCGGAAGATTCCGGCAATCCCGATATTTTCCTACATCTACGTCATTTCCTACGCCTATTGGGCGTTTAACTACATTCTGATCTGTCGCGAAGGCAGGGATATGTGCCGCCGGTTTGTGACGGCGGAGGTCATGGGCAAAGCTGTGTGCTTTTTGATGTTCATGCTCGTTCCCGCGACCTTTGCCCGCCCCGCCGCCGACACGCTTTCAGGCCCCGGCGCATGGCTTTTAAAAATTGTTTACGCGATGGACGAGCCCACGCGGCTCTTTCCTTCCATCCATTGCTACGCCAGCTGGATGTGCGTGCGCCCGCTGTTTTCAAAGAAAATCAAGCGCGTTCCCATCCCCTATATCGTTTTTTCCTTCGTTCTCACCGTCCTCATTTGCTTATCCACCCTCTTTACGCGCCAGCATGTGATTGTGGACGTGTTTGCGGGCATTGGGCTCGGCGAAATTGTGTGGATCATCTCAGGGCTCCTGTTTAGAGGCAAATCAAAGGAAGTGGCGTAAAATTGAAATGCACGCTTTGCCCGCGCTCATGCAATATTGAACGCGCAGAAAATGAAGGATCAGGCGTCTGCGGCGTCGGAACGCTTCCGAAAATCGCGCGCGCGGGTCTTCATTTTGACGAAGAGCCGGTCATTTCCGAAAACGGCGGAAGCGGCGCGGTTTTCTTTTCCGGCTGTCAGCTGAAATGCGTGTTCTGCCAAAACTACGGAATCAGTCATGATTCCTTTGGAAAAACCGTAACTGTCCGGCGCCTTCGCGAAATCTATCATGAGCTGATTTCAAAGGGCGCAAGAAACATAAATCTCGTTTCTGCATCGCACTTTGCAAATGCGGTTAACGAATCTCTTTTAGAAAAACTGCCCGTTCCCGTCATCTGGAATTCCAGCGGATATGAAAAAATCGAAACGCTTCGCATGCTGAAGGGCAAAAT
>JAZSFI010000302.1:0-3566 GCA_045532135.1 Clostridia bacterium
CGCATCCGAAGGAGAGTTAAATATGAAAACCATCAGACTTGTTGAAGTGACGCTTTCGATGAAACAGGGCATGAGCTTTAAAGAAAAACTGGAGACAGCGCGAATTCTGGACGGCGTCCATGTGGACGTGATTGAAACGTGCGCCATCGGCGGCGTGAAAGCCAATGAGATTCTTGTAAAATCCATTGCGCAACAAACGGTCAGCAGCATTGTTTCCTGCCCGGTTACATCTGCGGATGAAGTGGAAAAAGCATATCACGCGGTAAAGGACGCCAAGAAGGCGCGCCTCAATGTAAAACTGCCCGTTTCGGTCGTTCAGATGGAATACCTTTACAAGAAAAAGCCGGCTGCAATGCTTGAAATGATCGACGCGATGGTTAAGAATGCGGCTTCCTATACAGAAGATGTAGAGTTTACTGCGCTGGACGCAACCCGCGCCGAGGAAAGCTTTCTTGCAAAGGCGATTGAAACCGCCGTGAATGCAGGCGCAAAAACGATTACCGTTTCCGATGATGCGGGCGAGATGCTGCCGGATGAATTCGGCGCGTTTATCAAAAACCTTTACAACGGCGTTCCCGAGCTTCACGAAAGAAACGTCGGCGTAAAGACCGGAAACGCGCTCAACATGGCCTGTGCCTGCGCGTTTGAAGCTGTTCGCGCCGGAGCCAATCAGATTTCGGTGTGCGCATGGGGAGAGCAGCCGGGTCTGGAAGAAATGACGAATATTTTAAGCGCAAGAGGCGAGAAGGTCGGCGCAGCAATCAATGTGGACAAGACAGCTTTAAAGCGCGCCGTGTCCCTGATTGCGAGATTTGACCGCGCGATGCCGAAAGAATCGCTCAACGGCGCGGAGGAAACCGTTCCTGCGCAGCCCAAAAAGGAGCTTGACAAAAACGCGGACATCTCTGCTGTTTCCAGAGCAGCATCCCTTCTGGGCTATGACCTTTCCGGCGAAGACCTTGCAAAGGTATTTGAAGCGTTTCAGAATGTTGCACAGAAGAAGGCTGTGGATGCAAGAGAGCTGGATGCCATCATTGCAACCGTTGCCCTTCAGGTGCCGCCGACCTACAGGCTTTCAAGCTATGTTGTAAACAGCGGAAACATCATCAGCGCCACCGCGCACATTGTTCTTGACAAGCTCGGCCAGACCGTTCAGGGTCTTTCTGCCGGAGACGGTCCGATCGACGCGGCGTTCATGGCGATTGAAAACGTCGTCGGACATCACTATGAACTGGATGATTTTGAAATTCAGTCCGTAACAAGCGGCCGCGAAGCTATGGGCGAAGCGCTTGTAAAGCTTCGCGACGGCGGCAAGCTCTATTCCGGACGCGGCATTTCCACCGATATCATCGGCGCGTCCATCCGCGCATATCTGAATGCGCTGAACAAGATCGTTTACAGGGAGGCCGGCGTATGAAGCTTTCCGTATCCACCTACGGCTGGAACAATTTTTCGTTTGCGGATTTCGTGTCCGTAGCCAGGGAAATGCGCCTTGACGGCATCGAAATTCACGATATCGGAGAAAACCGCTTTACCGGCGTGGGCGCGCCGTTTCAGAAAGGCGAAATCGACCACACCGTGCGCTCGTTAAAGGCGCTGGGTCTTACGATCACCTGCCTTGACGCGCGTATGAACCCGGCGGAAAAGGATGATACCGGCAATAAGGCGGAAGAAATCAAAAACCTCATTTCTTTTGCCGAAAAAATCAATGCGCCCTTTGTCCGTCTTCGCGCGCTTTCAACGGGAGAGAGCGCGGAAAAGGAAAATGAAAACGTAAAGGCGCTGGTTATGAATGTGCTTCCGTTTGCTGAGAAGGCAAACGTCACCCTGTTAATTGAAACCTGCGGCATTTCCGCCGACACTTTGCGCCTTGTGGGCATTTTAAACGAGTTTGCCTGCGACCATTTGGCGGCGCTTTGGGACGTTCATCATCCCTACCGTTTTATGGGCGAAAAGCCTGAAAAGACCATCACGAATCTGGGCGCGTATGTCAAGCATGTGCATTTAAAGGATTCCGTCATGAAGGATGGAAAATGCGAATACTGCCTGCTCGGCGAAGGCACGCTTCCGATGAAGGAAATCTTCGGCGCGCTCCGTTCTGTCAGCTACGACGGCTTTTATTCCCTCGAATGGGATCCCGAGTGGCTCAAAGAAGTGGACGATCCCGGCGTTGTGTATGCCCACTTTGCTTCCTTTGTCAATAATTTTGAACCTGCGCCCGCATGGGAACAGGGACTGTATCTGAACAAAGCCGGAACGGGCAGATATGTCTGGAAGCATGACAGTTTAATCGATATGACTTTCCCGCAGGTGCTCGACCGAATGGTCAAGGAATTCCCGGATCAGCTGTGCTTTAAATATACCACCCTCGATTATACAAGAACCTATTCCCAGTTCAGGGACGACGTAGACGCCTGCGCCCGCGCGCTGATTTCTTTGGGCGTAAAGCGCGACAGCCATGTCACCGTCTGGGCAACCAACGTGCCTGCGTGGTACATTGCTTTCTGGGCGACGACCAAAATCGGCGCAACGCTTGTTACGATGAACACCGCCTATAAAATTGCTGAGGCGGAATACCTTTTAAGGCAGTCCGACACCCATACGCTTATTATGGTGGACGGCTACCGCGACTCCAATTATGTGGATACGATCAAGCGTCTGTGCCCGGAGCTTGAACACACCCGGCCCGGTCAGCCGCTGCATGCCAAACGTCTGCCGTTTTTGCGAAATGTCGTAACCGTAGGCTTCAGAATGGACGGCTGCCTCACCTTTGATGAGATGATGGACAGAGCGCCCATGGTGCCGCTTGAGGAAGTTTACAGGCGCGCCGCCGAAATCAAGGGCGACGACGTTGCCAACATGCAGTATACTTCCGGAACGACCGGCTTCCCCAAGGGCGTAATGCTTACCCACAGGGGCGTGGTCAACAACGGAAAATGCATCGGCGACCGCATGGATCTTTCCACCGCCGACCGCATGATGATTCAGGTGCCGATGTTCCACTGCTTCGGCATGGTGCTTTCGATGACTGCGTCTATGACGCACGGAACAACGATGTGTCCGCTTCCGTATTTTTCGCCCAAGCCTGCGCTGGATTGCGTGAACCGCGAAAAAATCACATGCTTTAACGGCGTTCCCACGATGTTTATTGCGATGCTTGCGCATCCGGACTTTGAAAAGACCGATTTTTCCCATATGAGAACGGGCATCATGGCTGGCGCAAACTGTCCGGAAAGCGTGATGCGGGAAGCAAGCGAGCGCATGAACATGACCGGCATCGTATCCGTCTATGGACAGACGGAGGCTGCTCCGGGCTGCACGATGAGCAGATGCTATGAGGATTCTCTGGACGTACGCACCCGGACGGTCGGATGCGCGCTTCCCGAAATCGAATGCAGAATCGTGGATCCTGCAACCGGATTGGAACTTCCCGACGGCGAGCAGGGCGAATTCGTCGCCAGAGGCTACAACATCATGAAGGGCTACTACAAAATGCCCTCCGCCACCGCCGAAGCCATCGACAAAGAGGGCTGGCTGCATACCGGAGATCTTTGCATAAGGGATAA
>JAZSFI010000272.1:0-2656 GCA_045532135.1 Clostridia bacterium
AAATGCCTGAATACCAAGTCTGTGCAGGGTAGGCGCACGGTTCAGCATGACCGGATGATCCTTGATAACGCCTTCAAGTACGTCCCAGACCTCGGGGCGGAGACGCTCAACGGAGCGCTTCGCGGTCTTTACGTTGGCGGCAAGGCCCTGGTTTACAAGGCGCTCAATGACGAAGGGCTTGAACAGCTCAAGCGCCATCTCCTTGGGAAGACCGCACTGATAAAGCTGAAGGTTCGGACCGACAACGATAACGCTTCGGCCGGAATAGTCAACGCGCTTACCAAGAAGGTTCTGACGGAAGCGGCCCTGCTTACCGCGCAGAAGGTCGGACAGGGATTTGAGCTGTCTTCCGCCTGCACCGGTAACCGCGCGTCCGCGTCTGCCGTTGTCAATCAGAGCGTCAACGGCTTCCTGAAGCATGCGCTTTTCGTTTCTTATGATGATGTCAGGAGCGCCCATCTCAAGCATTCTCTTGAGGCGGTTGTTACGGTTGATCACGCGGCGGTAAAGGTCGTTAAGGTCAGCAGTGGCGAAGCGGCCGCCGTCCAGCTGTACCATGGGGCGAAGCTCCGGGGGAATGACGGGAACAACATCCAGAATCATCCACTCAGGCTTGTTTCCGCTCAGGCGGAACGCCTCGACGACTTCCCGTCTCTTAACGTGCTGCTGTCTTTTCTGCCCTTCGGTCTCGCGGCCGGTTTCCTTCTTGGAAAGAGCGGCGAATTCCTCGCGGAGTTCTTCTGCGAGCTTGTCCAGATCGATTTCACGAAGCATTTCGCGTACGGCTTCGGCGCCGATGCCAACGCGGAACGCCATTTCACCGGTTTCACGATCCTTGGGATACTCCTGCAGCTTTCTCTGATACTCGCTTTCGGTGAGCAGCTGATGCTTTTCAAGCGTGGTCTCGCCGGGATCGAGAACGATGTAAGCAGCAAAATACAGAACCTGTTCAAGCGCGCGGGGGCTGATCTTTAAAAGCGTGCCCATGCGGCTGGGGATGCCCTTGAAATACCAGATATGGCTTACAGGGGCAGCCAGCTCGATGTGACCCATGCGCTCGCGGCGAACCTTGGCCTTGGTGACCTCAACGCCGCACTTGTCGCAGACGATTCCCTTATAACGGGTTCTCTTATATTTTCCGCAGTTGCACTCCCAGTCCTTGGTGGGACCAAAGATGCGCTCGCAGAACAGGCCGTCGCGCTCGGGCTTGAGCGTGCGGTAATTGATGGTTTCAGCCTTTTCTACCTCGCCGTGAGACCACTCGCGGATCTTTTCGGGCGATGCTAAGCGAATTTGAATGGAATCCAGATTCGTCAATTCAAACAAGAGATTTCCTCTCCCTTCTAAAGCGCGCGCATTTTACGCGCATTCGGCATACCGTTACCAGCGTTCACGAATAAAGCCTTATTCATCGCCAAGATCATCCAGATCGCCAAGATCGAATGCATCAAAGTCAAATTCGTCGGCAGCTGCCTCTTCCTCGGACTCAGCAAAGTTTGCAACGGAGGAAGTAAGTTCTTCCTTGAACTCGCTTTCGGGCGCAAGGTCTTCGTCCTCGAGCTCGCGGATGATGATTTCCTGCTTGTCTTCGGTAAGCACCTTGATGTCAAGGCACAGGGACTGCAGTTCCTTGATCAGAACCTTGAAAGACTCGGGCACGCCGGGCTCCGGAATGTTCTCGCCCTTTACAATGGCTTCGTAGGTCTTTACACGGCCAACGATAGCGTCAGACTTAACGGTAAGGATTTCCTGGAGAACGTGGCTTGCGCCGTAGGCTTCCAGGGCCCAAACTTCCATTTCGCCGAAACGCTGTCCGCCAAACTGTGCCTTACCGCCGAGAGGCTGCTGGGTAACCAGCGAGTAGGGACCGGTGGAGCGGGCATGGATCTTATCGTCAACCAGATGGTGAAGTTTCAGCATGTACATGTAGCCAACGGTGACGGGGTTGTCAAAGCGGTCGCCGGTGCGTCCGTCGTATACCCAAAGCTTGCCGTCTCTGTTAATGCCGATCTTGTTAAACTGGATGGTGGGCTTGCCCTTTTCGTCATACAGCGGGCCTTCCTCTACGTTGGCCGCCTTCTCAAGGGTGTCCATGATGTCGAACTCGTTCGCGCCGTCAAATACGGGAGTGGCAACATGCCATCCGAGCGCGCGGGCTGCGAGACCCAAGTGTACCTCGAGCACCTGACCGATGTTCATTCGGGAAGGTACGCCCAGGGGGTTAAGAACGATATCCAGCGGCGTTCCGTCGGCAAGGAACGGCATATCCTCTTCGGGGAGAATGCGGGATACAACGCCCTTGTTTCCGTGACGGCCGGCCATCTTATCGCCGACAGAGATCTTTCTTCTCTGCGCAATGTATACGCGGACCATCTGGTTTACGCCGGGAGACAGCTCGTCTCTGTTTTCACGGGTGAAGATCTTAACGTCAACAACGATACCGAATTCGCCGTGGGGAACACGCAGAGAGGTATCGCGGACTTCTCTGGCCTTGTCGCCGAAAATTGCGCGCAGAAGGCGCTCTTCAGCGGTGAGTTCAGTTTCGCCCTTGGGCGTTACTTTGCCGACCAGAATGTCGTTGGCGCGGACTTCGGCGCCGATGCGGATAATGCCGCGTTCATCAAGATCTCTGAGCGCGTCTTCGCCGACGCCCGGG
>JAZSFI010000202.1:0-3523 GCA_045532135.1 Clostridia bacterium
CCCTCGTTGTTTTCAAGGGCCAGACGGATGCTCCATTCGTTTTCAAAGAGCAGAACGGCGCGTCCGCTGCGGTCAACGGCGGGCGTAGTGGTGGAGGTCAGGCGCAGACGATCCACGGGACGGGGCGTTTCCTCGATCCAGCGAACGTAGCGGAAAGGCAGGGATTCGCGCACGATGTTCACGCCGTATTCCGACTTCAGACGATATTCCAGTACGTCCATCTGCAGAATGCCGACGACACCCGCGATCATTTCTTCGCGTCCGATGTTCGGGCGCTTGAAGGTCTGAATCGCGCCTTCCTGCGAAAGCTGGGTGACGCCCTTTAAAAACTGCTTGCGCTTCATGGAATCAAGCGGGCTTACTCTTGAGAAGAATTCCGGCGCGAACAGGGGGATGCCGGAATATCTTACGGGCGCCCCCGTGCACAACGTGTCGCCCAGGCGGAAAATGCCGGGGTCGAACAGGCCGATGATATCGCCGGGATAGGCAGTTTCAACGCTCTCATGCTCCTGCGCCATGAACTGCTGGGGCTGCGCAAGCTTGATTTTTTCGCCGCTGGAAGAATGCCAGACGGTCATGCCCTTTTCGAAAACGCCGGAGCACACGCGCATGAACGCAAGGCGGTCGCGGTGGGCAGGATTCATATTGGCCTGAATCTTGAAAATGAAGCCGGTGAATTTGTCGCTGTCCGGTGCAATTTCGCCCTGATCGGACACACGCGCTGTGGGGAACTTGGTGTAGCTCAAAAAGCGCTTTAAGAACGGCTCGACGCCGAAGTTGTTGGAAGCAGAGCCGAAGAACATGGGCGTAAGCTTGCCGTTTAAGATCATTTCAAGATCGAAAGGATCGCCCGCAACGTCCAGAAGCTCAATGTCCTCCATGAGCTTATCATAATAGCTCTGACCGATAATCGAGGGAAGCTCGGGATCGTCGATCGAAACTGTCCGAACCTCAACCTGCGTCTGACCGTGGTTTCCGCCGGTGTACATTTCAACCTCGCGCGTATCCCTGTGGTATACGCCCTTAAAGTCGTCGCCGTGCTGGCCGATGGGCCAGTTGACAGGGCAGGAACGGATGCCTAAAACCTGCTCAAGCTCTTCCATCAGTTCAAACGGGTCTTTGCCGGCGCGGTCGAGCTTGTTTACAAAGGTAAAAATCGGAATCGAGCGCATGCGGCAGACCTTGAAAAGCTTGATCGTCTGCACTTCAACGCCCTTGGCACAGTCGATCAGCATAACCGCGCTGTCCGCGGCGACCAGCGTTCTGTAGGTGTCTTCCGAGAAGTCCTGGTGGCCCGGAGTATCGAGAATATTGATGCGGTAGCCGTCAAAGTCAAACTGCATGGCGGTAGAAGTAACGGAAATACCTCTCTGCTTTTCAATCTCCATCCAGTCGGAGGTTGCATGTCTGGCCGCCTTTCTGGCCTTAACGCTTCCGGCCTGGCGGATCGCGCCGCCATACAGAAGCAGTTTTTCGGTCAGCGTGGTTTTACCGGCGTCGGGGTGGGAAATAATGGCAAACGTGCGTCTGCGCACGGTTTCATTGTGTAATTCGGGATGCTGCATATGCGTGGCCTCCTAACATAATCAAAAATCAAGGCATATAATAAGGCAGGCCCCGGTATCAAATCAGATACATTTCATTATCCTCCGCGGCATGAAAAATCGCCCTTCAAATCAGTGGGCAGAATCGCGCATCTTCTATTGTAAACTTATAAAAAAACCGTGTCAACATCCGTAGATGCAGTTTGCGTTAAAAATAAAATCCTTCGCCGAAAACACTGTTTCAGGCGAAGGATTTCAATGAGATTTTCTTATTTCGTGATCATCGGAACAAGCACATAGATGAATGCAAACACGATTCCGACAGTGGCAAGAATCAGGCCGAACGATACGGCGTTGGTGACGGAAGAACCGTATTCAAGGTTCGTAACTTCTCTCGGGTCGGGCTTGACGTGCGGCGTCAGGCGCTTTTTGAATCTGTGCGCGCTGTCAAAGAATGAACGCACATGCCTCAAATATCCGCTGTGCGGATTTTCCTGCGCGTCGTGATCGCGGTCAACCAGCATGAATTCCTTGAAAATGACAACGATATGGTCGGTAAATTCGTCCATTACGCGGGACACAAACGTGATTACATTCACAAACGCCTTTGCCGCCCACTCGCCAAGACCGTTCATCACGCCGCAAACGGAAGAGAGCACAAACGGAACAAATTTCACAAGCACCGGGCGATAGATTCCGTCTTCAAGATCCAGCCAGGAAGGCCAGCGGTTCAAATATCCCGCTTCCTTTTTGTACATCCACGTTCTGACAACAAAAAGGTACACAAGCGTTCCGATCACAAGGGTGATCAGGCCGCCCTTCAGATTGACCCATGAGAAGAAATGGATTTCGTGAAGCGCATGCTGATGAAGGAAATGCTCGCTCATCGTGTACGCCTTCATGAAAACGCCGTTGGGAAGAACGCCCAAAACGACGATCCAGACAGCGGACAGGATAAGCGCAATACGTCCTCTTGCGTCCAGATATTTTCCGCTCATATTGTCAAAATCTGCCTGCCGCTTTTCATCGGGATTTTTCTGGATGAAGATCGCAACATACAGTTTCAGCATATACGCCGTTGTAAGACCGGCGGCAAACAGGAACACCCACTCAGAGAAGCGGAAAATGAACATATTTCCCGTATGCGCGACCCATTCAACAAGGCCTTCGTGAATGAGCGTCTTGGAGGCATAGCCGCTGGTTCCGGGAATGCCCATAAGTCCCAGCGCGCCCAAAAGGAACACGACATTCAAAAACGGCTTTTTGCGTCCAAAACCGCGGATGTCGTTCAGCTCAAGCCTGTGAAGGTTCATGTACACAACGCCTGCGGACATGAAAAGAACAAGCTTCAAAAGCGAGTGGTTCACCATGTGCATAACAGCGCCCGCTGCAGGCAGCGATCCATGCTCGCCCAGAAGCACGCTTGCGCCCACGCCCGTTAAAATGTAGCCGATCTGAGACATCGAAGAACAGGCAAGGGTGCGCTTGAGGTTGGTCGAAAACACACCCAATACCGCGCCTAAGAGCATGGTGACAAGCGCAACTGCAAGGGTAATGCAGCCAAATACATAAGATCCCGAATACAGGTTCATAGCGATGACCAGAACGCCGAAAAGGCCGGTTTTGGTCAGCATGCCGCTTAAAAGCGCGCTGGCAGGAGCCGGCGCAACCGGGTGCGCCTTGGGAAGCCAGATCTGCACGGGCACAGCGCCGGCTTTTGCAATAAAGCCGAAAAGGATCAGACCGCTTTCCAGATGCAAATTCATGCCCTTCGCTTCGTGAATCGCGTGGAACGAAAGCGAACCGATTTTATTGTGCATCATGAACATGCCCATGAGCGTCACCATGCCGCCCAGAACCGCAACGCCAAGATACGTCGCAGCAGCGCGCAGCGCGCCTTCGGTCTCATCGTGCGCAACCCAGGCGTAGGAGCAAATGGACATGATTTCAAAAAACACAAACGTGGTGTAAAGATCGTC
>JAZSFI010000563.1:0-1570 GCA_045532135.1 Clostridia bacterium
GCGTCTGGTGGAAAAGATTGCCGAGCTGGTTCACGAAAAGAAGCTGGACGGCATTTCCGACATCCGCGACGAATCCGACCGCAACGGCATGCGCATCGCCATCGAACTCAAGCGCGACGTAAACGCAAACGTCGTTCTCAATTACCTCTACAAGCATACCCAGATGCAGGACACCTTCGGCGTAATCATGCTGGCGCTGGTGAACGGAGAGCCCAAAATCCTCTCCTTAAAGAGCGTCATCAAGCATTATCTCGATCATCAGGTGGACGTTATAAGACGCCGCACCAAGTATGAGCTCGACAAGGCGATGGCCAGAGCTCACATTCTGGAAGGCCTCTTAATCGCCCTTGACAGAATTGATGAAGTTATCAGCTTAATCCGCGCAAGCGCCACGCCGCCCATCGCAAGGGAAGGCCTGATGACCAATTTCGGCCTCACCGAAAAACAGGCGCAGGCAATTCTGGACATGCGCCTTCAGAGACTGACCGGTCTTGAAAGAGACAAGCTTCAGGAAGAATACTCCGCGCTCATGGAGCAGATCCGATACTTAAACAGCGTGCTTGCAAGCGAAGAAATGGTCATGGGCATCATCAAGGACGAAATCCTCGAAGTCAAGCGAAGGTATGCCGATGAACGCAGAACCGAGATTTCCGCCTTAGAGGGCGAAATCGACATGATGGATCTGATTCAGGAAGAGGATATGGTCGTCACCATTTCCCATTTCGGCTATGTAAAACGCCTGGCAAAATCTACCTACCGCGCGCAAAGACGCGGCGGCAAGGGCGTAACCGCCGCCACCACGCGCGAGGAAGACTTTATCGAGCAGCTCTACGTCACAAGCACCCACGACGCGATCATGTTCTTCACGAACCGCGGACGCGTACATCAGAAGTACTGCTACGAGATCCCGGAGGCCGGACGCACTGCGCGCGGCACCGCGATTGTAAACCTGTTAAACCTCGATCCCGGCGAAAAGGTCACCGCCGTTCTCCCCGTTCCCGAGGAGAAAATGGCCGGACACTATCTCGTCATGGCCACCCGCGGCGGCACAATCAAGCGTACTGAGCTTTCTGAGTTTACAAACCTCAGAAAGAGCGGCCTGATTGCCATCGTTCTGAAAGAAGACGACGATCTGATTGCCGTTCGCCTGACCGACGGCACAAAGGAACTGCTTTTAGGCTCCAAGAAGGGCATGGCCATCCGCTTCGCTGAAACCGACCTTCGTCCCATCGGCCGCGCCAGCATGGGCGTAAGAAGCATGGATCTGGAGGAAGGCGACGAGGTTGTGGACATCTCGGTCGTAGAGGAAAACAAGCAGGTTCTTTCCATCACCGAAAACGGTTACGGAAAACGCACCGATATCGAAGAATACCGCCTGCAAAATCGCGCCGGCAAGGGAATCAAGGCCATGAACCTTACGGAGAAGACGGGTCTGTTGGCTGCCCAGCTGCTCGTTTCCAACGAAGAGGACATCCTCTTGATTACAGCCGACGGCACCATCATCCGTACACCCGTATCCGACATCTCCGTTCACAGCAGAAATACGCAAAGTCGGAGGCCAAGCGGTCTT
>JAZSFI010000073.1:0-3045 GCA_045532135.1 Clostridia bacterium
CCTTTCCGGACGATCGGATTACCGTCAATCTCGCGCCGGCGGACATCAAAAAGGAAGGTCCCGCATTTGATCTTCCGATCGCAATCGCTATTTTAGCCTGCCAAAAACGCGTAAATCCGAACAGCATCCGCGATATGGCAATTCTCGGCGAACTTGCGCTGGACGGATCGTTAAGAAGCGTTCGCGGCGTTCTTCCCATGGCGATTTCCGCGCACGATCACGGCGTCGGCCATATGATTCTTCCCAAGGAGAATGCAAAAGAAGTCATGTGCGTATCCGGCGTGAACTTCTATCCCGCCGAATCGCTTTCGGACGTCGTTAAGCATTTGTCGGGCGAAAAGCCGATTGCACCGGTTGAGACGGCGGAATTTTCTAAAATTATTCAAAAACGAGAACACTCCTTCGACTTTCGGTATGTCAAAGGCCAAAGAAGCGCCAAACGCGCCCTTGAAATCGCCGCGGCGGGCGGACACAACGTGCTCATGGTCGGACCGCCCGGTTCCGGAAAAACCCTGATGGCAAGATGCGTTCCGTCCATTCTTCCGGACATGAGCTTTGAAGAAGCGCTCGTTTCAACGCGCATTCATTCCGTCGCAGGCTCCATGCCGGAAAGCGGTCTGCTCACCGAGCGTCCCTTCCGTTCGCCCCATCACACCGCAAGCCACGTATCCTTGGTCGGCGGCGGCATCCACGCCGTACCCGGTGAAATCAGCAAAGCACACAACGGCGTTTTGTTTTTGGACGAGCTTCCCGAATACCGGCGCGACGTCCTGGAAGCGCTCAGACAGCCCATGGAAGACGGCTTTGTAACCATCACGCGCGTGAGCGCACAAAGCACATATCCGTCGGAATTCATGCTCATCTGCTCCATGAATCCCTGCCCCTGCGGGCACTACGGAAGCAGGACGCACGAATGCCGCTGCAACCCAAACGATATAAGAAAATATCTGTCGCGCATCTCCGGTCCTCTGCTTGATAGAATCGACATGCATATCGAGGTTGAATCCATTCCTGCAGAACGCCTTTCGGACGAACAGGAGTCGGAACCTTCAAAGGACATCCACGCGCGCGTGGAAGCGGCGAGGGGAATTCAAAGAAAGCGCTATCAGTCCCTGCCCGCGCTTACCTGCAACGCGCGTCTTTCATCGCAGAATATTCAAAGATTCTGCCCGATGGACAAAGACGCCAAGGAAATGCTCAATCTGGCTACACAGTCGATGGGCCTTTCCAACCGCGCTTATACGCGCGTAATCAAGGTTGCGCGAACCATCTCAGATCTTTCGGGCGAAACAAAAATCACATCGGAGCATATTGCCGAGGCGCTTCAGTATCGCGCCATTGACGACAAATACTGGCATTGACAGGAAGTGACCACGCTTGGAATATGAAATCATAGAGCAGTATCGCATCTGGCTTTCCTCCGTCAAGGGAATTACGCCGAAAAAGTACAAGCTGCTTTTGGAAAACCTTGGCGATGCCGATGCAATCTGGGACAATCCCGATTGTGCAAAGGATTTTCTGGATGAAAAGACCTTTCGCGAACTGAAAAGCATGCGCTCTCAGGAAGCGTTTATAAAACTTTTCTACAAACTCGAAAAAAGCGGCATTATCGCTCTTTCCTCCTCGCACCCGGATTATCCCGAAACGCTTCTGGATTTGTACGATCCGCCGCCCGTAATCTATATTCGCGGAAGCATCGAGGTTTTGAAAGAAGCGCGCATGCTCGCAGTCGTGGGAACACGCACGCCCACCTATGACGGCAAAAAGACCGCATCGGAATTTGTAAGCGCGATTGCCAAAGAAGACGTCGTGATTGTAAGCGGCCTTGCGCGCGGCATTGACACCATTGCGCACGAAGCCTGCATTCAATCAGGCACGCGTACCATCGCCGTTCTCGGAAGCGGCTTAAACTCCATGTATCCGCCGGAGAATGCGGAATTGGCTGAGAATATCATCGAAACCGGAGGCGCGGTAATTTCCGAAATGCTGCCGGATGAAGGCCCGCAGAAGTGGTCGTTCCCGGCGCGCAACCGAATCATCGCCGCGCTGTCAAAAGGCGTATTGATCATCGAAGGCAAAAAGACCTCCGGCGCAATGATCACCGCCGCAAACGCACTTGATTTGTCGCGCGACATCTACGCCGTTCCCGGTTCCATATATGCCCGTTTGTCCGAAGGTCCGAATCACCTGATTCAAAACGGTGCGTTCCCCGCGCTTTCACCTTGGGATATTCTGGAAGCCGAACGCTGGGGCGCAAGACCCGACAATAAGAAAGAAACGAAAAAGAACGTTTCTTTGAATGAAAATGAAACTGTCATCGTTAATTTGCTCGAAATTCAGCCTTTATCCTTTGACGAAATTTCGAAACAAACGCAATTTTCTTCATCTATGCTAAATTCACTCTTGACAATGCTCGTACTTCGGGGAATAATAATAAAGACACCCGGAAATTCTTACCGTATTCAATAACCTTTTCATAAACCGGAGGGTAACAGATGTCTTCCTACAAGCTTCTCATCGTTGAGTCGCCGGCAAAAGCCAAAACCATTTCAAAATATCTGGGCCGCGGCTATAAGGTCGAGGCCTCTCAGGGTCATGTGCGCGACCTGCCCAAGAGCCAGCTGGGCGTGGACGTTGAAAACAATTTTGAACCCAAATATATCACCATTCGCGGCCGCGGCGATATTCTGACCCGCATCCGCAAGGAAGCCAAGGGCGCAAGCCGCATCTATCTCGCGACAGACCCTGACCGCGAAGGCGAAGCCATTTCCTGGCATCTGGCTTCAATGCTGGGAATCGATGAAAAAGATCCCTGCCGCATTGAGTTTAATGAAGTTACCAGCAAAGCCGTTAAGGCCGCAGTCAAAAATCCGAGGCCGCTTGATATGAATCTGATCAATGCCCAGCAGGCGCGCCGCGTGCTGGATCGTCTGGTCGGCTATAAACTCAGTCCGCTTCTTTGGAGCAAGGTCAAAAAGGGCTTGTCCGGCGGACGCGTTCAAAGCGTCGCCGCTGCTATGATCTGCCAAAGAGAACAGGAAATCG
>JAZSFI010000433.1:0-1673 GCA_045532135.1 Clostridia bacterium
GGCGTTTGATTTGTATTTACGTTCTGGCTTATATGTTCAATGAAAAAATCAGATCCCGGGAGTATAAAATCGCATAACCGTACGCCGCCCCGAAGCCGGGACGGTTTTAATCTACGTCGACGCCCTTTCAATCACTCTTGGTATTGTACAGAAACTTTGCGTCAGAAGCTCCGGCGTTTTGATTTTTCGAAGGATAAACCTCGCAGCTTCCTTGCCCATGTCGTACATATCCGCTTCCACCGCGGTAAGCTGCGGCTGGACGAGCATCGAAAACGGATAATTGTCAAACGTCATGACGGCGACATCCCCGGGAACGTTCAGGTTCATCTGACGTGCAACCTGTAAACAGGCCATGGCGATATAGTTGTTTGTACACAGAAGGATTTCGGGACGAACGCATTGCATCAGCGCAGTCTTTGCAAGCGCCAGCCCGCTTTCATAGCTGCTGTCGCCATAGTAAGTTTCAAAAGACAATTCCTCTTCTTCAAACATGCTGAGCATGCCGCATCGTCTGGCGGCGGAAATCCTGTCCGTCTCCCTGTCTCCCATCAGAAACGCCATTTTCCGATAGCCTTTGTCCAGAAGGTAGCTTGCAGCCTTCTGACCCGCCTGCTCATGATTGACGTCCATCCAGCTGATTGAGGTCGAAAAATCCGGTTTTCCGATCACAAGATAGGGTTTGTCCATATGGCAAAGCACGCCTGCCAGCGCCTTTGACAAAACCGCCGCATGGATGATCACGCCATCCGCCTGCTCCTTGTTCATCAAATCCCTGATGCCGCCGGGCGCATCCTTCGGGGAGATGTGCTTGATCAGAAGCGAATAATCCTTCTCATCCAGATACCCGGAAATCCCCGTGATGATTTCAAACATATGCGGGTTTTCAAAAGCCACGTTCCGATATAGGCCAGTGACAAAAAGAATGATGCCCGTTCGCTTTTTGGCAAAGCTTTTTGCGCGCGCATTCGGCTGAAAATCCATTTCCTCCGCAAGACGCTTGATTCTTTCCTTCGTCCTTTCCGCGACCGCATAATGATCATTAAGCGCCCGTGATACGGTAGCAATGGAAACGCCCGCAGCCTTTGCAAGATCATAAATCGTGCTCGGCATGATTTTCGCTCCTTGTTACGATATAGCCCTCCTTCATAAGTAAACCACAGGTTGCATTCTTTTTCAACAGTACTTCGCCCGAAATCTCAAATTCTGTCGTTTCATCGCCGGGGTTCACAAAAATATCCATTCGCTCGCAATCGGATATGCGCGCAAAGTGAAGCGCCGCTCCCTTCGTTTCCACAGTAACAAATTCGCCCGTTCTGAGCGCTTCATGATTATGTCTCAGATAGATGAGCTTTCTGTAGATTTCTTCAAGCGCATGCGTCTTTTCCCACGGCATCGGTTTTCTGTACTCCGCTTCACTGACGCCCGTCACGCCCTTTTCATCGCCCATGAACACGCATGGCATTCCGACAAAGGTCATCTGAAAGACAACGGCAAGCTCCATTCTCCCGATATTTCCGCCGCAAAGCGACAAAAAGCGTGCGGTGTCATGCCCGTCCAGCAGGTTGAGCTGAGAAAAAAGCATCTGCTTTTTATATCGCATGAGCAAACTTGAGATGCGTACGTCAAATTCCGGCGCGGACAAAATCCTTTCCGCGACCGCATAATGATCATTA
>JAZSFI010000069.1:0-2821 GCA_045532135.1 Clostridia bacterium
GATTTTGACAGGCGAGCACCCATGTTATCGGCCGCATATTTACTTTCCGCAATTTGCGGATAAGCAAGTCGTAGCAGCTCGGAATGGATTGCGCCGTTTTTACGCAAGCCACGCGCCACAGAAGCCCAAGGATACAAAATACTGCGAGAGTTAAATACATTAAAATACGGCTGCCCCAACAGATTGTAGATCATATTTTCCTGTGCTGCCCATCTTCCCAGTCGATTCTCAATTGAGAAGAGATCAAATGACGAAATTTGCTCTTTCGAGGCCCTGATATCATCAATCCATTCTTTTAATAACCGTTTGGAAAGTGGTGAGTAGTTATGCAATTTACAGCGAAAATACGCGGGGGTGGCAAAGATTTCCGGAATATCGCGGTGTAATGACACTTTTCCTACTTGACCAATGATATCGCCGTTTATAATCGCCGCACCATTACAATGCGCCTTAACCGTACAAGCAAGACGCAGTGTCCGATCAGAATAAATACCTATATTTTTCGCAGTGAAATCTTTTAGCGATTGCGGAACGCAAACATCTTTGATACAGGAATACGGGAACCCATACTCTCTTGCCAGCGCAGCCGGGATGCGCAAATCATCTGACGCTTCGGTATGCTCGGGATGTCGCATGGTATAACAAGGCGTGTTTGCATTATTTTTCAAAGCAATCGCCAAGATTACGCGGCTATCGCGGCCACCGGTTAGCGGACAATATATACGAAAATGATTTGCATAATATGCGTACAGGTTTCGGATCAACGGAAGCGTTTGATTTGCAGCATCTTCGGGAGTTAGATGACGTATACGATCCGAAGCGGCAGTAAATCGGTATGCTTTGTTTTTCTGAAGATCCAAATAGTGATTAGGCAACAACTGGCGCACTTCGCGATATTCTGTAATGTCGTACGGAAGCGCCTGGGAAAAATCTCCACTTAAGCGCGCCTTGAGATAGCTTTCATCCATATGCAATCCCGCGACTAACGCCGGAATTTGGGAAGCGCAAAAAACTTTATCCGTGCGATAAAATAACGGCACTGAAGAGGTTGCATCTGGGATAGCATACCAACAGGATCCAAAGCGCAAGAAAATTACATATTTTCCACCTAGCATTCGTTCGATCTGCAACGCTTCCTCGATCGAATTTGACTTTATGAGCGATTCGACGATGTCACACGAGGGTTCAAAAAGATCGGTGGCGCAACCGTAAAGTAAGACGCCTTTATCGGGAGCATCTATGTATTTGATGGGAGTATTATAGTCGTGATAAAAATATGCGTCGCCAAAATGGATTTCAGGCAGGGATTGTGCATCAAGTGGCGAAAAGGAAAAACAAAACTGAAAGAGCCCGTTTGCTTGAGTGATCATAACCTATCCCTTTTTAATGTTTTGATAAATATCATCATATCGCCTTGCAATTTCAGGCCACGCATATCGAGAAACCGCTTGTGCTGCATTTTCTGTAATCACTTTATAGTGTTCTAGAATCCGCATAATGGCTTCCGCAATTGACTTCGGTGAACGGGGATCCACATGATAACCGACTGTCCCCTCAGGAAATTGTCCATCGAATCCTTGACCTTTGGTGTAAACAACAGGCAACCCTTGCGTCAACGCCTCCAGATAAACCAAGCCGAATGTTTCGGTAAAAGAGGGCATAACAAAAAGTTGATGCTCACGATAGATCGGCAACAATTGCAGACGAGGAATTGAGGGCAAACAGGTTGTGAAAGGATCGGCGGCGATTTTTTTATACTCTTTCATATCTTCCACTTCACCGATAACCGTTAGGCGAACATCACAACCTTCATCACGCAGTAACGAAATGGCGGCTTGTGTTGTGGAAATGTTTTTGTTTCGATCAATGCGGCCGGCATAAAGAACACGGATTGGTTGCTGTATGCAATCGTTGTTTCTGGAATAAACATTTTCCAGCCAAAATTTTGGTAATCCATTTGGGATAATGTAAGTTTTTGCATACAGTACATCACGGAAACGCCGGGGAATATAGTGTGAAAAAACCATTTCGCGATAGTTTTCCGAAAGAAAGAAAATCGCCGATGCATGCAACATGATCTGTATACCATATCGCCTTAAATGCGGCATTAAACGGAAAAATGCGTTAACATCAGTATTTCGAACAGCGACAACGTAAGGCTCCCCCGTCTTCATATGACGCTTATATGCTACGCCGCCGTCCGTAAATAATGTATAAGCATGAATAATATCAAAGCGTTCTTTCTTATTGCTTTTCTTTAGGGCGTTTAGGATCTTCAATTGCTTTAAATGAAAGAAGAATCGGTCAAAATGGCAAAAACAAGCAGACACCTGAACGTTTGCATTCGGGGTAATACGAGCAACCGCGTCTTTTGTGGTAGGAACAAAGACTGTATTTTTGCAACCAAGACAGTCGAGCGCTTCAATCATTTCCTGATGCATTACTGAAGTCAAATAATTACGATTTATATGCAAAATTTGCATCACAGTCTCCAGAAATTTAAGTCGGCGCTTTTGAGTTCCGCAACGGAATACAGTCCTTTAACATCGATCAGAACTCTCTCGCACGCCTTACGATCTTTTTGATAAAATTTTTGAATATCCGTAAGCGTAAATGCACGGAACTCATCATGAGCAACCGCGACAATCACGCAATCGACATCATAAACATCCGTAAAGCTAGAAAGCTTCACGTTATATTCCTTTTCTGCATCCCTTGCGTTCGCCCACGGGTCAACAACAATCGGCTCAATCTCATATTCGCGCAACCGCTTAATTATGTCTCCCACCTTACTGTTACGCGTATCCGGACAATTTTCTTT
>JAZSFI010000167.1:0-2030 GCA_045532135.1 Clostridia bacterium
CATGGCTACGATCCGACTTGGCGCGGAAAATGACGATTGAAGAGATTAAGGCATTGCCGGATGCTACCGTTTGCATTTATGAGATTGCGAAAATTATCGGAATTGATGCAAATGCCCTCATGGCGCAGGCGAGGGAAGATCAGCAAAAACTTTCGTTTCCTGTGATCGTTGCGTTTAAGTCGGTTCGCGTTCCGCGAATTCCGTTTTTGAAATTTTTAGGCGTAATGGAATAAGCCGAAACGGCCTTTCATGGCCGTCTGCCGGAATTGCCCTACCGGTACTGATGTGGCAGGGCGCAAAAAGATAAAAGGAGGCTTTATTAAGTGGGAAAAACTGAGATGGTTATCGCGAGGAAAGACGTGCTCATAAAGCTTTTGAAAGAAAGCGGTCTTACGAAACGCGCGTTTTCGGCAAGATTCGGCTACACCGAAAGCTGGATCGGCGGGATCTTACGCGACGGCAGAATCAAGCCCATGACCGCGCACAACATAGCAAAAGAATTCGGGATCCCGTATGAAGCGCTCATCGAAGAGCCCGATTCGCCGGTTGTCAAGGGCGCGGGGCTTACGAGCCTTGAAGCGGAAGTTGTGGAAAGCAAACTCGCTGAGGCGTTAAAGCTGATCGGAGAGGTAAAGGAGATGATCGCCGGTGCGCGATAAAGATCTTGAAAAGAGCGTGTTTGCGCTTGCCGACAGCTACGGGACGGCGATTGCGCGTTGCGAAAAGTGCGGACGAATGCCGAAAATTGATTTTATGTACACGCATGGAATTAATGACCGCGTGGAGGTATTTTGCACAGGCGGCAGATTTTTTAAGCGTCACACGAAGGTGACCGCCGGCGTGGTCAACAATAATGATGTGAGCGGCAAATACATGGAGGCACTTGATATGTGGAACGAACTTCAGATGAAGCCCGGAAACATGCGAATCAAGGTGCATCCGAGGAGGAGAAAAAACGATGATTGATTTAAACGAATTTGCGAAAGAGGTTCACGCAAACGCCGTGGCGCATGGATGGTATGACGGTGGCGAACGAACCGAAGCGGAGATCTTCGCCAACATCCACAGCGAATGGTCGGAAGCGTTTGACGCCTACGCGCACGGGCTTCCGTGGTATTATCACAAATGCACGGACGTGGCGACGCCGGGCGTGATTTGCGAAAACGCGGAGGACTGCTATGTTCGTAAAATCGGGAAATCGCCGGACATGTGTTTCATCAAAGACGCAAAACCGGAAGGAATCGCTGTGGAGCTGATCGACGGGGTGATTCGGATTTTGGATTTCGTGGGGTATAAGAACGAAAAGCTGAACAATATGCACAAACTAACGCTTCAGGATTTTCCGAGTTCAAATGAAGTGTACGATGAAACATTTTGCGAAAAGATATGCGGACTTCATGCTAACACAGCAGATGCATTATACTATGCAAAGGAAGATGTTAATTGGGGATGCGCTTTGTTTTTTGACGCAATCATCGTACGTGTGGTTTTGTCGGTACGAGAGCAAGGTCTCGACCCCGAAGCAATCATGATTGAAAAGCATGAATACAACAAGACGCGTCCTTATCGGCATGGCGGGAAGGTGGTTTGAATTTGAATGAATGACGCTTTGTTTTCGAGCAAGACATGCGAATGGGAAACGCCAGCATACCTTTTTGAAAAATACAATTACAAATACCATTTCAATTTAGATGTATGTGCAACCGACGATAACGCAAAATGCTTGCAATATTATACGAAAGAGCAAGACGGGTTGCGCCAAGAATGGCGAGGCGTATGCTGGATGAATCCGCCATACGGTCGCGAGATTGGAAAATGGGTTGAAAAAGCATATAAATCGGCGCTTAAAGGAGCAACAGTTGTGTGTTTGCTTCCTGCAAGAACTGACACGTCATGGTGGCATGATTACTGCATGAAAGGGCGGATCGAATTTATACGAGGGCGTGTAAAATTCGGAAACAGCAAACACGGTGCACCGTTTCCGAGTGCAATTGTGATTTTTGAATAAAAGCGGGAAGGTGGTTTGAAAT
>JAZSFI010000251.1:0-5333 GCA_045532135.1 Clostridia bacterium
GTCGTCCTCGTCAAAAACCTGCCCCCGCGCAAGATGCGCGGCATCATGTCCGAAGGCATGCTGCTTTGCGCCTCGGATAGCGAAGGCAATTTGAAACTCCTGACCGTAGACGGCGGCGAGTTCGCCCCCGGAAGCGAAATCGGCTGATACTCCGCCTTTTGTGTCGTTGACGGCATAACCGCAAAATAACCTGATCAGGTAAATCCTGCACTTTCTCCACAAAAGCGTCTATGCATCTGCAGAGGCGCTTTTTTTGTACTAAAAATGATGCATCGTTCATTATGCTCGCCAGTTAAAGGCAATGGTGCAAAGAAATCTTTGTACCATCTTAATATCCGCACGCACATGCTCATACAATTTTTACAGCATCCATGCAATAATATGAATAATACAAAGAAATCTAAGGATGATTTATTATGGGAAGAATATTTGAAAGAATTCACCTGAGTTCGTCACAAATCATTATATTGGGTTTTTCCCTATTCATCTTCCTGGGCGCTCTTCTGCTGACATTACCTGTTGCCAAAGCCGGAGAAGGAGCCGCCCCCTTTATGGATGCACTCTTCACTTCCACATCCGCCGTGTGCGTCACAGGACTTGTTGTACACGATACCGCTACTTACTGGTCTCCTTTCGGGCAGGCGGTAATTCTGATTCTGATTCAGATCGGCGGCATGGGCGTTGTTACCATGGCTGTAGCTGTTACCATCATATCCGGGAAAAAAATCGGCTTAATGCAGCGCAGCACTCTGCAGGAAGCGATCTCTGCACATCGTGTCGGCGGTATTGTCAAGCTGACCAGATTCATTCTGAAAACGACTTTACTCATCGAACTTCTCGGGAGTATCATGCTGGGGATCATTTTTACCGGAGATTTCGGTTTGAAAAAAGGCATATGGTACGGCATATTCCACTCAATATCCGCTTTCTGCAACGCCGGTTTTGATTTGATGGGCATAAATGCGCAATATTCATCGCTCACCGACTATTCATCCAATATCCCCGTGAATATCGTTATCATGCTGTTGATCATCATCGGCGGAATCGGATTTCTTACCTGGGAAGACATCAAAACCAACCGCTGGCATCTGCATGCTTATAGAATGCAAAGCAAGGTGATTTTATCCACCACATTCTGTCTCCTGATTTTCCCGGCTCTTTTCTTTTATTTAGCGGAATTCTCCCGAGAAGAGTGGAATGTCCTTACACAAAGCGAAAAAATATGAGGCGCTGTCTTTCAGTCTGTCACGCCCAGAACCGCCGGTTTCAACACCCTGGATTATACAAAATTCAGCGAAGTCGGTCTGTCTGTCAGCATTCTTTTGATGCTCATCGGCGGGTCCCCCGGTTCTACTGCGGGCGGTATGAAAACAACCACGCTTACTGTAATCCTTCTTTCCGCTGTAACTGTTTTCAAGCGCCGGGAGACCGTACGATGCTTCGGAAGAAGAATTGATACGGATATCGTACGCAATGCTGCCGCAATTATGCTTATGTATATTGTTCTGTTTCTCGCCGGGGGCTTTTCGATCTGCTGGATCGAAGGTCTTCCGCTGCTCACCTGCATGTTTGAATCCGCTTCAGCCATTGGCACAGTCGGTCTGACGCTTGGCATTACGCCGGCTTTAGGAAATGTCTCCCGCTTCATACTGATCCTGCTCATGTTTATGGGACGCGTGGGCGGATTAACGCTGATCTTTGCTGCTGTTTCCGATAAAAAAACCTATGAAACCATGCTTCCCAAGGAAATCATCACAATCGGATAAGGAGGAATTACTTTGAAATCCATACTTTTAATCGGTCTTGGCCGATTTGGCAAACACATTGCCATCAAACTCAGCGAACTACACCATCAGGTGATGGCGGTGGATCAAGTTGAAGAACGTGTAAACGCCGTACTTTCCTATGTAACCAACGCTCAGATCGGCGACAGCAAAAACGAAGAATTTCTTAAATCATTAGGCGTAAGGAATTATGACCTGTGCATTGTCGCCATTGGCGAAGATTTTCAAAGCTCATTGGAAACCACCTCTCTTCTCAAGGAATTGGGCGCCAAATACGTGGTTTCCAGAGCCAGTCGGGACATTCACGCCAAGTTTTTGCTGCGAAACGGCGCAGATGAAATTGTTTATCCCGAAAAACAGCTTGCCAACTGGACTGCCATCCGCTTCAGCTCGGATCATATTTTCGACTATATTGAGCTTGAAGGGGACAATGCCATTGTTGAGGTGGCCGTTCCTTCTCATTGGATTGGAAAAACAGTAGGCGAACTGGATATACGCAAAAAGTATCATATCAACCTGCTCGCAACAAAGCATCATAAAAGCTTGGAAACATCCATCAATGCAGAAACCGTAATTACATCCGATATATCATTGCTTGTATTAGGGAGTCACAACAACATTCAGCGCTGTTTCCATATTTGATCCGAGAGCTCAGTAAAAAGACCGCCAAAGAGAATCCTCAAAACAAGTAGAAAATACGTACAAATCATGCTATAATCTGCACAAGAATCTGAAATCGGGGTATAGGTCATGCTAAGCGCCACAAACAGCCGTCAGGAACATATTTTAGTCTGCCTTTCCTCCTCGCCGTCCAATGCCAGAATCATCCTAACCGCTGCCCGGATGGCAGCCGCTTTTCAAGGGCATCTGACCGCACTTTATGTAGAAACGCCTGATTCATCTGCAATGACAGAAGAAGACCGGAACAGACTGAGCGCAAATACACGTCTCGCAAAAAAGCTTGGCGCGAACGTCGAAACCGTTCAGGGCGATAACGTGCCCTATCAAATCGCTGAGTTCGCCCGTCTTTGGGGCGCAACAAAAATTGTGTTAGGGCGCAGCGCCGCCGGAAAACAGCGTTTTTTTAGAAAAACCACTCTTGTCGATCGTCTGATTGCCATTGCGCCCAACATAGACATCCATATTATTCCCGACAGCACTTCCAATCACAAATATCACCAGCAAAAAACGAAAAACAAGCTTCCGGCCTTCAGCGTCAGAGAAGCCGCAAAATGTGCGCTTATCCTTTTGGCAGCATCCCTGATCAACATGGTCTTTTACAGTCTGGGATTAACGGATCCAAGCATCATCATGGTCTATATTCTTGGCGTGCTTGTAACTGCCATAGTCACCGATCATCAGATTTATTCCATCGTTTCCTCTGTCCTGAGCGTCATTCTGTTCAATTTCATTTTTACCGAGCCCCGTTTTTCCCTGCACGCTTTTGACGCAGGCTATCCAATCACTTTCGCCGTCATGTTCCTTGCAGCCTATATTACAGGTTCCTTGGCGATACGACTTAAAAACAACGCGCATCAAAGCGCGCAGGCCGCCTATCGCACCCGAATTCTCTTTGATACCGACCAATTGCTCAACCGTGCCGAAAGCCATAATGAAATCATATCCATCCTCGCCGGACAACTCATCAAGCTTCTCAATCGGGACATTGTTATTTATCCGATAGAATCCGGGTCTCTGTGCGAAGCGATGCCCTTCCCGGCGGACGAACATAATACGGAATCGATTGTACTGACGGATAAGGATCGCACCATAGCCGAATGGGTCGCCCAAAACAACCGATGCGCAGGCGCAACCACAGATATGTTCTCCGATTCTTCCTGTCTGTACCTCGCCATATGCATTAATCGGCGCGTGTACGGCGTAGTGGGAATCACTATGAACGGCGGAAAACTCGACTCCTTTGAAAGCAGCGTACTGTTATCCATGCTGAGCGAAGGAGCGCTGGCACTGGAAAACGAAAAAAACGCCCGCGAGAAAGAAGCCGCTTCCCTTCTTGCCAAAAATGAACAGTTGCGCGCCAACCTTCTGCGCGCAATCTCTCATGATCTTCGAACCCCTTTGACCAGCATCTCGGGAAATGCAAGCATCCTTTTGTCCGAAGGCAGTTCGTTTGACGAGTCAACCAGGCATCAATTGTATACCAACATCCACAATGAATCCATTTGGCTTATCAATCTGGTGGAAAATCTGTTATATGTAACCCGCATTGAAGATGGTCGAATGAACCTGAATCCTTCAGTTGAGCTGATCGATGAAATCATTGACGAAGCGCTCGGACATATTAACCGCCGGGGCAGGGAATGTACAATTGTCGTAAAAAAAAAAAGGATTACACCCTTGTTCGTGCCGATGCACGGCTGATAGTACAAGTACTTATTAACTTAATTGATAACGCATTAAAATACACACCTCAGAATTCCGACATCCATATATCTGTGCGGGAGCAAAACAAGCTTGTACATGTATCCGTTCAGGATAACGGTCCAGGCATTCCCGACAGCGAAAAGGAGAAAATTTTTGAAATGTTCTATACAGGCGTTTCCCATACCGCTGACAGCAACAGAAGTCTCGGACTCGGGCTAAGCCTGTGCCGGTCCATCATCAATGCGCACGGCGGTACAATAACCGTTGTCGATAATAAACCTACCGGTTCAATTTTTGAATTTACCCTTCCTTCGGAGGAGGTCTCCATCCATGAATAAGCCCCTGATTTTGGTCATTGAAGACGATAAGGCTGTACGCACGCTGATCACAACCACATTAAAGGCACATGATTACCGTTTTGTCGAAGCAATCAGCGGAGAGGCGGCAATTCTTGCCGCCACCTCCTACAATCCCGACATCCTCTTACTTGATCTCGGCTTGCCGGATATGGACGGTGTGGAGATCATCTCCCGTGTTCGCACATGGTCAAATATGCCCATCATCGTTATTTCTGCGCGCTGTGAGGATGCAGACAAAATCTGCGCGCTGGATGCCGGCGCGGACGACTATCTGACCAAACCTTTCTCTGTGGATGAACTTTTAGCCCGTCTGCGCGTTACGCAGCGCCGCCTTGCCATCATGAATACGGATACATCCGGTTCTGAATTCGTCAACGGAAATCTGCGCATTGATTATGCCGCAGGCTGTGCATATCTTGGTGGCGAGGAAATGCATCTGACTCCCATAGAATACAAGCTTCTATGCCTGCTTTCGCAAAATGCCGGGAAAGTGCTCACCCATACATTTATCACCCAGAAAATCTGGGGCAATGCATGGGAAAACAACATCGCTTCCCTGCGTGTGTTCATGGCAACACTGCGTAAAAAGCTTGAATCCGCACCCGATTCTCCTCAATACATTCAAACCCACGTAGGCGTAGGTTATCGGATGATGAAGCTGTGAACAACGTAACATTCATATAAAGCAATCATGGGGCTGTTGTGCAACAGCCCCATGATCCAGATCATCAACAAACCCCTGGGTGTGGTTTGGAGAGGGAGCGCACTCCCTCTCCATTTTCAATCGATTTTGGCGGCATGTACG
>JAZSFI010000127.1:0-10248 GCA_045532135.1 Clostridia bacterium
AAAGAGGGCTGTTTCTGTCCCACGGGGAAAGGTAGATGCCGAACTTCAGGCCATGCTTTAAGCACGCATCCGACGCCATCTTTACAACATCGCCCTTGAACGGGCTGTTTTTTACGCTGTGCTCGGTATATTTGCTCGGCCACAGACAAAACCCGTCGTGGTGCTTGCACGTTAACACCATACCCTTAAAGCCGCCGGCCTTTAGGGCCTCGCACCACTGGTCGCAGTCCAGCTTCATGGGATTGAAAACCGCGGGGTCCTCGTTTCCAAGCCCCCATTCCCTGTCGGTAAAGGTGTTTACGCCGAAATGGATAAACGCGTACATGTTAACGTCGAACCAGAGTTTCTGTCTTTCGCTGGGAACGACATTGACTGCTTCCGAAAGGAATTTTTTCATCAAAAACACCGCCTTTGGCATTTTCTTTTAGTATAGCGGGATTTTTCCTGCTTTGCAAGCAAGGATCGGGCGAAAAGATCGCAGGACACACAAAAAATACAAAAAATTCGATTTACTCTTGAAAGAACTTGATGTATAATAGATAGGTGGTGCAAAAACAGGCGCCCGCACATACTTTGCTTTTTAGGAGTCTTCTTTATGAGCAGAATGGTTGGAACCGTATCCATGGGTCTGCGCGCCCCCATCATCCGCGAGGGCGACGACCTTGCGAAAATCGTGGTTGACTGCGTACTGGGCGCTGTAAAGACGGGCGAGCTTACGCCCCGCAACAGAGATGTTGTTGCCATGACCGAGGCCATTGTCGCGCGCGCGCAGGGCAACTATGCAAGCGTTGACGACATCGCTTTTGATGTACGCGAAAAACTGGGCGGCGAAGATATCGGCGTCATTTTCCCCATTTTAAGCCGCAACCGCTTTGCGATTTGCCTGCGCGGCATTGCAAAGGGCGCAAAGAAGATTTATTTAATGCTTTCCTATCCGTCGGACGAAGTGGGCAACCATCTGGTGGATCTGGATCTTCTGGACGAAAAGGGCGTAAATCCCTATTCGGACGTATTGACGCTCTCCAGATACCGCGAGCTTTTCGGCTGCATAAAGCACCCCTTTACCGGCATTGATTATGTCGAATACTATTCCGAGCTTATCAGGGAATGCGGAGCCGAAGTCGAGGTCATTTTCGCAAACGATCCCCGAGCGATTCTTAAATACACGAAAAACGTCTTAAACTGCGACATCCATACCCGTGCGCGCACCAAGCGCCTTTTAAAAGCCGCCGGCGCCCGGCGCGTTTTCGGTCTTGACGAAATCATGAACGCGCCCGTAAACGGCAGCGGCTATAACGCCCGATACGGCCTTCTCGGCTCCAACAAGTCCACCGAGAACAAGGTAAAATTGTTCCCGCGCGAATGCCAGGATCTGGTGGAGAACATTCAGGATCGCCTTTTGAAGGAAACCGGAAAGCACATCGAAGTCATGGTGTACGGAGACGGCGCGTTCAAGGATCCCATCGGAAAAATCTGGGAGCTGGCCGATCCGGTCGTTTCCCCCGCCTACACGGCAGGCCTTGAGGGAACGCCCAACGAACTCAAGCTCAAGTATCTCGCGGACAACGATTTCGCTTCTCTTTCCGGCGAAGCGCTCAGAGACGCGATTAAGAACGAAATCCAGAAAAAAGACGGAAGCCTCGTAGGCAGCATGGCTTCTCAGGGCACAACGCCCCGCCGCCTCACCGACCTGATCGGCTCTTTGTGCGATCTGACCAGCGGCTCGGGCGACAAGGGAACGCCCGTCGTCTACATTCAGGGTTATTTCGACAACTATACCAACGACTGATAAACAACAAAATCCGCTCCAAAGCAATTTGAAGCGGATTTTTTATCCCTGTTTTGGATTGGAGCGCATCCAAAGGGCCTTCCCCGTTGAGGCAATGTCATCAGATTAAACGTTCTTCATGGCTTCCCCTTGAGGGGAAGGCAAGGTCGGACGCACGCATTCTGGCAGTATACACCCCAAAATCCCTTATTTCCCGAAAGGAGCATTCCATGCAGTTTCTTACAAAAACCCTGATCGACAAGGGCTGGTCGGGCGATAAAAAATACATGGCTGTAACTGAAAACGGCGAAAAATTCCTCTACCGCGTGTCGGGAGAGGAAACATATGGCGTCAAACAAGCGGAATACGAGATGATGAAAAGGCTTGAGCCCTTGAATCTTCCCATGTGCCTTCCGGTGGAATTCGGAGAAAACGAAGAAGGTGTGTATTCCGTTCAGACGTGGATTGACGGACGGGATGCGGAGGAAATTGTGCCGACGTATTCGAAGGAAGACCAGTACCGCTTAGGCTGTGAAAGCGGCGAAATCCTTAAAAAAATTCATTCCATCCCCGCGCCCGAAACGCAGGAGGATTGGGAGACGCGCTTTAACCGAAAAATGGACCGGAAAATCGAAGGATATCTCAGATGCCCCATCAAGGCCGAGGGCGGCGGAAAATTCATCGAATATATAAACGCCCACCGCCATCTGATCAAAAACCGCCCGCAGACGTTTCAGCACGGCGATTATCACATCGGAAACATGATGATCGACAATACGGGCAAATTGTATATCATCGATTTCAACCGCTTCGATTTCGGCGATCCGTGGGAAGAATTCAACCGCATTGTCTGGTGTGCACAGAAAGCGCCGTTTTTTGCTTCCGGCATGCTGGACGGTTATTTCGGCGGAAACGTTCCCGTCGTCTTTTTTGACACCCTCGCTCTGTACATTTCTTCAAACGCGCTCTCCTCCGTCTATTGGGCGGTGCCGTTTGGAGAAAAGGAAATCTCTGTTATGCTGAATCAGGTCAAAGACATTCTTTTATGGTATGACAATATGAATTCAACGCGGCCTTCGTGGTATAAAAGGCCGTAAAAAACGCGGGACGGAAACCTGCTTTTCTCCCCAAAGCGCATTGCGTTTTAAGGGATGAGCAGTTTTCCGTCCCGCGTATGATGAAGTTTGATCATTTTTTCGGCATCAGAAGCTTTGTGAGCGCGCGATACCAGATCGGGCGCTTTCTTCCCGGCTTTTGAAAGCCCAGAAGCGTATCAAAATATAGCCTGAACTCAAGCTTTTTGCGGTAGGCCTTCAGATCGTTTTCTTCTGTTTCGCACGTGAAGCCCACGGCTTTCATTCTATGGATGCGGCACAGAAGAAGCGAACGGCGGATGTGATAATCGCTCGTGACGACGGCGACGCGCGGGCGTTTTTTATTTAAAATCGCGCGGGCATTTTGGATGTTTTCATAGGTAATTTTGCTCTTGTCCTCGCGGATGACAGATTCCTTTGAGACGCCCATTTCCGTCAGCAGCTGTTCCATGATCTCCGCTTCCGTCTTTTCGTTTTCTTCAACCTGCCCGCCGCAGACGATGATCACGGGGGCAACGCCTTTTTTGAACACGTCAAAGGCGACCTTTGCGCGGTCGATCAGCTCTTTTTCCGGCTCGCAGCCGTTTTTCAGGCGCAGTCCCAGAAGGAGGATCGCATCCAAGGGCTTATCCGTTTTCATTTTCGCTCAAGCCTCGCTTTTTTTCCTCGCGCTTTTTCGTATAGCGAAGATACAATATGTAGCCGCATGCAGAAACGGCGAAGGTCAATGCAAAAACAAGGATGGCCATCGGAAGGCGGCCCAAACCCAGCGCATTTCCGCCGATGGTGGACGTGACGATGGACGGGATTCTGGCCACGGATGAAATCAGCATCCATACGCCAAGGCGCATGGGCGTAAGCCCGACGAAATAGCAAAGCGCGTCCTTGGGTGTTCCCGGGGTCAGAAAAATAAGAAAGGTCAGAATTTCAAGTTTTTTTTCATCCCGCAAAAAGCGCATGGACGAAATTTCCTCGCGCGACACAAACACTTCCACCAGCTTCATGCCGAATTTTCTGACAAACAGAAAAACGGTCATAGAGCCCAGCATCTGCCCAAGAAGCGTGATGAGCATGCCCTCCACTGCGCCGAAGGCATAGCCCGCCGCAATTTCCAGCGGTTCGCCCGGGATAAACGCAATCACGGTCTGAACATACATCATCAGGAAAAACACGGCTTTTCCCCAGATTCCGAACCCGTCGATCTTCTCCCTGAAGGAGACGGGATCCTGAACCGCTCGGATGATCGGCTTTCCGAATAAAACGGTCAGAAGCAGCATAAGAAGCGCAAACAGAACAAGCTTTATCAGTCCGTTTCGCTTGTTTTTATCCATTTTTTTCAAGTATTTCACCTTCTTGTATGTCATTATATGCTCTTTTCCATCTTCCGTCAATCCTGTTTTAACAAGCATGCGCGCGTGTTGACTTTCGGGATGGGGTGGATTATAATTTGAAATGAAGGGAAATTCTGCGGCAGGAATTTTCCTTTCGGAAATCGAAACTATGGATGATTGGGATTTTCTCAAATGAGGTCTGAATTATGAATGAAGATATGCTCAGAGAAGTAATCGGCGACAAAGAAGAGATCTATAAAGGCGCGATTCTGAACGTTCAAAAATGGTCGGTTACGCTGCCCAACGGCGAACCGGCTTTTCGCGAAATCGTTCTTCACAGGGGCGCAAGCGCGATTGTTCCCGTGGACAGCGAGGGAAATATCTACCTCGTTTCCCAGTACAGAACGCCGCTTGACAAAATCATGCTCGAAATCCCCGCGGGCAAGCTGGACTATTGGGGCGAGGACCGGTTCGAATGCGCCAAGCGCGAGCTCAGGGAAGAAACGGGGTTCACCGCTGAAAAATGGACGCATTTAATGGACATGGCGACTACGCCCGGCTTCTGCTCGGAGGTTATTTCCCTGTATCTGGCCGAAAACCTGACTTTGGGCGAGACTGATTTTGACGACGATGAATTTTTGGATCTTGTGAAAATGCCTTTGAAACAAGCCGTTTCCATGATCGCGCGCGGCGAAATTACCGACGGAAAAACCGCGCTTGCAATTTTGATGGCGGACAGGCATCTTCATTCGGAGGAGAAATAAATGCTTAGAAAAATTCCCTGCGACTGGTTTTTGACCGACGGCATTCTTTCGGACATCCGTCTGGGCGCGCCGATTAAAGTAATGGACGCGCTTTTGCGCGCGGGCGTCGTCAAGGATGACGGAAAGCTCGTTTCGCGCCTGAGCCGTGAATGGGTGTTCAGAAGAAGCTGGCGCTACTATACGTCCTTTGAGAAGCCTTCTTACGACGGCGCGCGCGCTTATCTTGTGCTGGACGGGCTTTCGGGGCGCTATTCCGTTCGCTTAAACGGCACAGATTTGAAAAGAAGCGACGGCGACAACACGCGCGTGGAAGTCACCGGCTATATCAAGGAAAACGAAAACACGCTTGAGATCGAGTTTGAGCCCGAGGACAACAGCGTGATGGTGCCCACGGTGGGTCTTATGGGGCAGATGCTTCTGTACGATTCCGGCGAAACGGCCATCTCCGCAATGGATGTTCACTATGAAAACGGCGATTTGATCGTAACAACCGAAATTGACGCGCTTTCGGAAATTGAAATTCAGCTGGCATTTGATCTGACGGCAGACGGCGAAACCACGACCAAAAAGATCTATAAAGACGTGCTGCCCGGCAAAAACCTGATTGAGTGCGTGCCGTTTAAAAATGTGCCTGCCGGAAAAGTGCAGCTTGAAATGAAAGTAAAAAAGGACGAGATTACCTCCGACAGCATATCTGTCGTGAAATATGCAAAGGACGCCCGGTCCGCCGCGCGCGGTTTTCAGGTTTCCGATGCCTTCGGCATGGCCATCACCGCCCGCGCAGGCGGAAACAGCGTGGTCACGTCCATGAACGGGCGCGCCTTTACGCTGGCGGCGGATCGAAAGCTGACGGCGTATGTTTACGGAAAGATTCCGGTGAACGTTGCGCAGTACGCGGTTTCGAGAATGGAAACGCTGATGGAATTGTCCGGCGGCGATACAAGCACGCTTGAGAAGGAAGCGCTCTGGCGCTTGAGCGGCATTCGCGAGGATGTATTTATGCCCTGCGTGATTGCTTACGGTGAAAACGCGCCCATCGAAAAGAAAATCGACGTGAGCCGGTATTTGCAGGCCGTTTCCGTCCGCCGTCAGGCCGAAAACGCGCGCCTCAGGGAAATGCCGTTTGTGCTGGGACATGTGCGCGACAACGGACGCGCCTTTGCTTCCCGCGCGCTTTTTGACCATAACGACCGCCCGCGCCCCGCGTATTATGCCCTTATGCAGGCGTGGCGCAAAGAGCATGCCTTTGCCGCGCAGCCGGAGGGCAGCATGAAAGACGGCCTTCTCACCGTGCCTGTGTATTATGTTTCGGACGAGGGCGTCGCTGGTGCGACCGTCTCGGCCGTTGCCTATTCAATGTCGGGCGAAGAATTGATGGCGGCCAATTTTCCCGTGATGGGAAATGCATCCGAAGCCATCGGAAGACTGTGCGTTGAAAAGGAAGAAAACGAATTTGTGATCGTGCGCGTCAGAATTATCAGAAACGGCGAATGCATTTCGAAGACAGATTCTTTGATCGCGCCCGAGTTTGGAACGCTCAATAAGATTATTGAGACGCAGGTTCTTTTCAAAGACGGCGGCATCGAAAATGTCGGAGAAACGGCGGCTGTCGGCGTGTGCGTGCCCGGCGCGGAATTTTTCGGCTGCCTCCTGCCCGGCGAAAGCGTGCCCGTTCCTGCGGGGCGCCCCGGCTATACGGAAGGACTCAATATTACCGAATAAACGCAGGGAAGAAACGAACAAACCAACTTCTCATTCATAAGGAAGTTGAAATCGGATGTTTGGAATATCGCCGTTTGAGAAAATGCCGCGCATCGAAACAGAACGCCTCGTTCTTCGAAAGGTGAGGATGGACGATGCGGGAGATATGTATGCATACAGCTGCGATCCTCTGGTCGCCAAGCACGTTTTATGGGACGCGCATACCTCCGTCAACGACACCAAAGCGTATCTCAGGTACATGATCCGCAAATACCGCATGGGCGATCCCTCCAGCTGGGGAATCGAGGAAAAAGCCACGGGCAAAATTATCGGCACGATCGGATACATGTGGTATCAGGCGGAAAACAATGCCTGCGAGGTCGGCTATTCGCTTGCCCGCGCCAAGTGGAACAAGGGCTATATGACCGAAGCGCTGAAAGCCGTCATTGACTATAGCTTCGATACCCTCGGCTTTCACCGCGTGGAAGCGCAGCACGAAACCGACAACGAGCCCTCCGGCCGCGTGATGGAAAAGTGCGGCATGAAAAAGGAAGGAACGCTTCGGGGCAGGCTGTACAACAAGGGAAAATACGTGGACGTAAATGTCTACGCAATTCTCCGCGATGAATTTATGGACATGAAATACGGAAAATAAGAAAACGGGGCTTATACAGAAATCTGTAATCTGCATAAGCCCCGTTTTCTGTCTAAAAATCGCGCATCCTAAGGCGTCTCCAGGAGGCAATGTCATCAAATTAATGGCAAACACATTCGTATCGCCTTTCTTGCGTAAAGGAAGGTGGGTTCGCCGTCAGGCGAAGCCGGAGAGATTGCAGAAACGCTTGGTTTTTGAACAACCTGCGGTTTTGACAGCTCCCTCTGAAGAATGGAGCCCTTTTTTTATACAAAGTTCTTGAAAAAAGGAGCCGTAGAACGGCTCCTTTTATGAATTATTCCGCTTTCGGCTCCGCAACTTTCTTGGCGCGGGGCTTACGCTTGGGTTTTTCTTCCGTCTTGACTTCTTCCGCTTTGGCGACTGCTTTGGCGCGCGGCTTGCGCTTGGGCTTTTCCTCGGCTTTGGGCGCTTCGGGTGCAGGCGCTTCTGCCGTCTCCTCGACGGCTTCTTCCGGTTTATCTACCTTTAAGATGCTTTCATACAGCGCCAGATACTTCTTTGCGGACTGATCCCAGCCATATTCGCCCTTCATTGCGCGGATGGCGAGGCCGTTAAAGATTTCGCGCTTGTTTTTATAAAGCTCGGTAGCGCGCTCGATGACATAGAGCATGTCATGCGCGTTGTAGTTGAAGAAGCTGAAGCCGTTTCCGTCGCCGGTAAACCCGTTGTAGGCAAGCACGGTGTCTCTCAGGCCGCCGGTTTCGCGGACGATGGGCAGCGTTCCGTAGCGCAGGGAAATGAGCTGCGAAAGACCGCAGGGCTCAAACATACTGGGCATCAGGAACAGGTCGCAGCCCGCGTAAATGCGGTGCGCAAGGCCATGGTTCATCTGGAAGCAGGCTGCCAGACGGCCGGCGTATTTCCACTGCGCCCAGCCGAACAGATCCACATACTTGCTCTCGCCCATGCCCAGCACAACCAGCTGTGCGCCGGTGGCCATGATGCCGTCCAGCACGCGCTCGATGAGGTCGAGTCCCTTCTGAGAGGAAAGGCGGGAAACGATTCCGATCACGGGAGCGTTTGCGTCTTCATTAAGACCCAATTCCTTCTGAAGGGCAAGCTTGTTCTGAACTTTCACTTCAAAGGTTTCGGGGGTGTAGTTATAGTCGATCAGCGCATCGTTTTCCGGATCGTACTCAATGGTGTCAATGCCGTTCAAAATACCGGACAGGAACTGCTTTCGGGATCTGAGAAGGCCGTCCAGTCTTTCACCGTAGTAAGGCGAGAGGATTTCTTCGGCATAGGTCGGAGAAACGGTGGTCACGCGGTCGGCAAACACGATGCCGCCCTTGATGAAGGACGCCTGACCGTAGAACTCAAGGTTGTCGGCGGTATACGCCCAATCGCCCAGGGAGAGAAGCTCTTCCGTCATGTGGATGGGATAGAGGCCCTGGAACTGGAGATTGTGGATGGTGAAAACGGTCTTGATGTCCTTATAAAGCGGCAGGGACTGATACTGCGCCTTGAAAAGAACAGGGATAAGGCCGGTCTGCCAGTCGTGGCAGTTGAGAATATCAGGCACAAAATCGATCTTGGAAATGGCTTCGAGAACCGCCTTGGAGAAGAAAGCAAATCTTTCGCCCTCGTCGCCGCCTTTTCCATAGATGTAATCACGGCCGAAATACTGCTCGTTGTCGATGAAGTAGAACGTTACGCCGTCGTTTACGAGCTTTTCAATGCCGACATACTGTCTGCGCCAGCCGAGGTTGATATAAAAGTAGGTAACGTGCTCAAGACGCTCCCTGACTTCCCGACCAATGGCGCGGTACAGCGGAATGATGACGCGGATGTCCGCGCCGGTTTTGATAATTTCCTTGGGCAGCGCTCCGATAACGTCGGCAAGACCGCCGGTCTTGACAAACGGCATGCATTCGGAGGCGGCAAACAGGATTTTCATGGGAAGAATCCTCCTAAATGTGAATTACGGGATGGGAAAGGACGCATTAGCGTCCCTTAAAACCTACCTTTGCACAAGGGAGCCTTTTGGTTGCAAACGATCCTGTAGGGGACGGGTTTCCCGTCCCGTTATCGCGGGTGTTTCGGTAAAACCAAACGCAGTCATGAAAACAATCGCCAGCTGCGGGAGGTGAAACGCCTCCCCTACGGGGTAAACGCAGCGTTGGGTTTTGAGACAACGTTTGCTATATCCGTAGGGGACGACGAATGAGTCTCGCATTTATCACTGCTTTTTTACAACGTTACGTTCTTTCCGATGACGATGGGATACATCTTGTCGGAGATCAGGCGGGCGCCGCTTCGGATGGTGACATCCTTATCAAAGATGACGTTTTCAAGCTCGCAGTCGGCGCCGATATCGCTGTCCTGCATGATGATACAGTCTTTCAGATGCGCTCCTTTTCCAACGTGTACGCCGCGGAACAAAACGCAGTTTTCAACCGTACCTTCGATTACGCAGCCGTCGGCAATCAGAGAGCCGGTGACTTTGCAGCCGGGCATGTATTTGGCCGGAGCGTCCTCACGGGTCTTGGTGTAGACGGGATTGGCGGAGAAGATTTCTTTTCTGATTTCGGGATTCAGAAGATCCATGTTCAGGCGATAGAAGCCCTTGATGGTTTCAACGCGGCGGAAGTAGCCGGTATACTCGTAGCCGACGACCTTGACTGAGCCGCTCTTTACGAACTCGGGCAGCACGTCTCTGTGGAAATCATGCTGGCCGTGGGCGTTGGCCTGGTCGGCAAGATGCATAAGGAGCGTGCGCTTCATGAAGACGACGTCGGTGAGCATATTGTCGTAGCTGGCGGCGTTGGGGTTGACTTCGATGTCGGTGATCTGGCCGTCCTCGGCTACGTTTACATATACATGCGGGTGCGCCTTGGCAGCGGTTGCGGAATAGTCCATCTTGATGGGGTCGTACTTGGCGTACATGACGGTGATATCCGCATCCGTGTCGATG
>JAZSFI010000533.1:0-3214 GCA_045532135.1 Clostridia bacterium
TATAATACAAGCAAAAGGAAGGTGGAATACAATGAACAATTATTTTGTTTGGATCGAAATCACGGCAAATAAAAAACTGATTCAGGACAAAGCGGCTTTTTCCGAAGCCATGGATAAGTGCGCAAAGTGCGGAATTGATTCCGTGGTTCTGAGCGTTAAAGATACAAGCGGTTTCGTTTTGTATCCGAGTCAATACGCCCCGCATTATTCAAAATTTGACGAAAGCTTTGAAGAGAAAGACTATCTGCTTGAATGTCTTTCGCTCATCCACGAAAAAGGCATGAAAGTCTATGCCGCCATCGACGTATTTGCCGAAGGCAACAAGAAAAGAAAGCACCCGCTCATGAAAGGCCTTACACACAAAGGCTGGATGTGCGAAGTCTACGGTCTGAATGAAAAAGATGAACCTGTTGTACAGCCTATTACAGACGAAACGCCCATTCAGACCATGGGCTCGATTGACGATTTCGGCGAAATCTTTGTCAATCCCGCAAACGGCAAAGTGGTTCGTTATGAACTTTCTCTGATCGAAGAAATCATGAACAACTACGCTATCGATGGCATTGTTCTTGACCGCGTAAGGTACGTAGGCCTCTCCTCCGATTTCAGCCCGCTCACACTCGAAAAATGGAAAAAGGAAAGCGGAATCGAAGGTGAAATCGATTTAAGCGACATCTACGCCCTTCGAAAAAAAGACGGCGAAATTGATGTTGAATACGGAAAATACTTTTCCTCGTTCAACACCTTCCGCGCACGGCAGATTTACGATTTTATCAAAAAAGTCCGCGCAGCGGTTAATAACGCAAACAAAACGATCGAATTCATCGACTACACCGGATCATGGTATCCGCTGTATCATCTGGTCGCCGCCAACTGGGCGTCGAACGAGCACCGTGAAACGTCCTACCCCGCAACCGATCCCGAAGAATACGCAAAAACCGCTTACATCCGCCATGTAGACCGCATGATGTCCGGCTTCTATTATGAAGATGTCGAAATCGAGGAGGCAAGGGCGCACAACGCACCTGCCGACTGGTACAGCGTGGAAGGCTCGGCGGACATCGCCTACGAGGTCACAAAGCGCGAAAAACCGATCCTCGGAAGCCTTTTCCTCGATCAGTACAAGGATAACCCCGAAAACATCGCAAGAGCCATCGACATGTGCTTTAAAAAATCGGACGGATGCATGCTGTTTGATTTGTGCTACCTGGTTCACAATGATTGGTGGAAGCATGCGGCGCGGTAAAAGCGGCCTGAAACAAATAGCTGAGCATCGAAATCCTTCGGCGCTCAGGTTTGTTGTTTTATCCGATCTTACACGCAGGCGATATAGATATCCATGCTTGCTCCATCCGTTTCAAAACAGTCAATCACGTCGCTTTCCGCATGCTTCAGATTGTTGATCCGCATATAGTCCATCAGCGTCCGATATGCGCCGGGAATCGTATTGAACGGATCGTCAAACGGGTTTTCGATGTGCACGGCGGCGTATTTGTGCGCGCTTTGAAAGTATACTTTCATATTCTCCGGCTGAACGCCCTCAGGCAGGATCCACGCCGCCTCATATCCATGCATGTGAAACACATTGATCTGCTCCTGCGAAACCCTTGGAAAATCCCACCCGATGATCTTTGGATTCTCCACTTTATATTTATTTGCGATATTTCGTATATGCCCGATTGCGTCGCCTTCCGGATCTTGGCTGATGACGGCGTATTTTACATACCGAAATCCTTCCACGGTTTCCACGCGCAGATTGGAATACGTTTCACCCGCACACGCAAGATCATCTCTGAACAGATTATCCAGCGTGCAGGAAAATATGCGGCACAATTCGATCGCCTTATCCATTTCCGGCTGAGCCATGTCCATTTCCCATTTTGATATCGTCTGCCGGCTCACACCCAGTTTCTCCGCCAATGCCTCCTGCGTCATGAAAAAGCTTAACCGCCTGAGATACTGAAGATTCTTTCCAAAGCTCATGTTTCTCTCTCCTTCCCGTAAAGCGCAACCGATTGTGTATTTATTCTAATCGAAACAAGAAAATTATTCCACTCACCGGCCGTTGCTTTTTTCCCCTTTCGCGCAACCGTGCGTTGCGAAAGACAAAGAAGAAAGCGCTTGCTTTGCAAACGTAATGTGGCGCCTCTGCGCCATGAGGCACGCATTTTGTGCGCATAAAGTAAAACGCCCGAAGGCTTTTTCATGCCTGCAGGCGCATTGTTTTCTTTGGATATTCCGCGTGCATGCATACGCTTCATAGTCATCGGGCGTTTCATTGACAAAAATAAACCGATGCATTTTTGCATCGGTCTATTTTAAGTCTGGGTGAGAGGATTTGAACCTCCGGCCTCTTGAACCCCATTCAAGCACGCTACCAAGCTGCGCTACACCCAGTCGCTCTCACGAACAGATAATATTATAACGCGGGATCGGTAATTTGTCAATATACTTTTTTGATTTCCTGCGCTTTTTATATGTTAACTGTTTGCGCCCGGAAGAAATTTCAAAAAGGGGTTGAAGGTCAAATCGGGTTGTGTTATGCTTATTAAAAGAAAATAATGAAACGATGGAGGCGGAAAAACTATGCTCAGAGTTGCAATGATCAGCAAATGGCACGTGCATGCGGAAGGCTATGCAAGAGAAATCAATGCGTCCGGCGACGCATGCGTATCCTGCGTATGGGACGAAATTCCCGAGCGCGGCGAAAAATGGGCGAACGAACTGAATGTTCCTTTCGTAAAGGATTATGACGAGCTTCTCAAGCGTGAAGATGTAGACGCAGTTCTTTTCTGTACGCCCACGAACATGCATAAAGCGCTCATGATCAAGGCGGCAAATGCGAAAAAGCACATCTTTACCGAAAAGGTCATGTGCCTGACCGTAAGCGATTGCGATGAAGTGATCAAGGCCGTCAGGGAAAACGGCGTTATTTTCACCATTTCCTTCCCCCATCGCATCACGCCCGAAAACCTTTTCATTAAAAATGCGATTGAAAGCGGCATGCTCGGAAAAATCACGCTTTTCAGAGTGCGCAACTGCCATAACGGCGCGCTTGCAAACTGGCTGCCCGATTACTGGTACGATCCCGAAACCACCGGCGGCGGCGCGATGATGGATCTGGGCGCGCATCCGATGTATCTGGCCCGCTGGATGCTGGGCAAGCCCACCCGCATTCAGTCCATGTTCAATGACCGCACCCGCCATCCGGTGG
>JAZSFI010000301.1:0-3634 GCA_045532135.1 Clostridia bacterium
TCGGTGCAGTATCCTTGATTTTGAAAGTAAAGCTTCCAATCGAGCCATCCGGGATGCCGTAAACAGACAATAATGACATCAGCGGTTGAGTAGGATTCGATGCTAAGCTATAGTTTGAAGAACCTTTCAAAAATTCAAACACATTCTCATCATAGTCCGCTTTGATTTTCGCCGCTCCAAGTTGGCTTCCGGATTCCGCATAAATCTTAATCTCCACAGGTTCTCCCGGATAGGCTGTCTTGTTACTTTTCGTAACGAGAGACCCATTCTCAGCCTGTGCGCAGAAAACCAACATTACACACAGCAAAAGTGCAATCAGAACGCAAATTCGCTTCATGCTTTTTCCCTCCCTAATGAATTGTTATTGAGTGAATTGCTTCACAAGTGATTCTGTACAGCGTATGTATGAGAATATCAATGATCAAAACCATCAGATTTTCCTCTTATACATACAAAGTCATCATCATAATACCATACATCGCCAAAAAAGTCCACATTACACACCGTTAATTATTTCTTTATCATATCAATATAAGCCACTATTTACATTTTCGCTCAATTTTCCGCCAGATTCTTAACCCATCTGCCTTTTTTAAACAGCATGATGGCAAAAAACATTTTGAGGATCTCGAGGCTTTCCGTTATACTGTACAAAAGTACAAGATTGATCGGCGTAAACAGCGAAAGAACGGTTGAAATAAGCACCGGACACGCATATAGGTAGCCCGAGTCCAAGATAAGCGTTGAAACCGCATCTCCTCCGGCTCTTAATACAAAGAACGTACACACAGTGACCACATAGACCGGAATCAGGCAGCTTTTTATGCGGATCATGGTTTTAAGGGCAATCTGCGCTTCATAGGTCAGGTCATACAGATGATGGATAAAGGGTGCGGCAATAAACAAAAGACTGGACAGAAAAACGCCGATCATGATCCCGAATGCGATGATTTTTTTCGCATCGCTTCGCGCTTCATCGAGCTTTCCGCTTCCAAGCTTTCCGCCGATAAAAATCGCAATTGAGGCGGAAAGACCGCCGAACACGATAAATGCAATGTTCATCACCGTATCGACAATGGAAATCGCCGCTACCAACAATTCGTCGATGCGCATATAGGATTTGAATACAAGGCTCGTTCCGATCTGAAAAAGCACTTCGTTTGCCGTCAGCGGAATCGCCTTTGATAGCATGCTTTTAAAAAGGGAGAAATCCAGTTTTACAAGGCCCTTGAGATCCAGATGATAAAAATAGTTTTTTCTGAGCAAAAGAAGAATATAGATGCTCATTTCAAGAAGTCGCGCAATCAGCGTAGCCAGCGCTGCACCGCGAACGCCCATTGCACGCATGCCCAAATGGCCGTAAATCAACACCCAGTTTAAAAAGGTATTCGTAAACACCGTGATGAGGCCGACCTTCAGCTGAATCTTGTTCTGACCGATGGCCTGCATGGCCATAACGCAGGCAAGTGAAATGCTGTACGGAACATAGGTAAACTTTGCAAAGCTCACATATTCAAGGCCAAGCGCGATGATTTCATCGTTTTTCGAGAACAGCCTGAGCGTCCATTCCGGAACAATAAACAAAACAACGGTAAACGCCGCCATGACCAGTGCACCCAAGGTGATATTGAGGTTCAAAAATTTCTGACATCTTTCATATTTTTTCGCGCCGTAATTCTGCGCAATAAAGATGCCCGCCGCGCCGCTCAATCCCCAAAGCACGGAGGATGCAAGCATATAAAAACGGTTGGCCACGGAGACAGCCGTCAAAGCAGACTGACTGACCTGTCCAACCATAATATTATCGATCAGGTTGACAAACGATGTGACAAATTGCTGCGCCATAATCGGAAGCGCAATCTTTGTCACATCAAGATAAAATGCCTTGTCTCCAATAAAGCTCTTCAAGCGGAGTCTGGCCATACGCTCACCTTTTCCTTCTTATTATGCAACTGAGTATAGCGGGCGCCATGATACGTGTCAACCGGTTTTATGTAAAGCCCCGATTGTCTCATCGCCCATCCGGGCGGGCAACAAAAGGGGCTGTTGCACAACAGCCCCGAGAAAAAACAGAGCTTTCAACCACTGGGAAGGTGGAAGAAAGCTCTGTTTTGTTGTAAAATGAAATTGCAATGAACAAAATACAACACGAGCAGTATATAGCAATCCGACAAGAATGTCAACAGCTGAGAATGAAAATCTGCGGAGGAATCGAGTTCAAAGCGGAGAAGGACGAATTCTTTCGACAAGTAAGCGACCAGCTTGGGAGACTGGATTACAGTGAACTGTATAACGCCTATTCGGGAATGATCCGAAAATCACAAGTCGAGCCGAGAATTCTGTTTGAAATCCTGGTATGCGCGTATATGCTGGGGGTATATACCAGCAGGAAAATCGAGCAATTGTGCCGGAACCATATCCAGTTCATCCTGATACTGGACGGACATGAGCCGCCGGATCACTCGACCATCGCGCGGTTCCGGAGCGGAAAAGCCACAAGCGCAGCCATAGAAGGCCTGTTTCAGCAATACACCGAAATGCTGATTCAGGAAGGCTGGATTGACAAGGACGAGCTGTACATAGACGGAACGAAGATTGAAAGCAAAGCCAATCGCTACACCTTTGTCTGGCGGAAAACAGTAGAACGCGAGCTTGGGAAAATCAGAGAAAAAGCCCGCGAACCGCTGAAACCGGAGAACGGATACGCGACCCGAGGGAAGCTAAGCGAAAAAGTAGAAGCGCTGGAAAAGGAAATCCTTGAAGAAGGGCTGACCGTACAAAAAGGCCGCGGACACCACAAGCCCGAGAAAATTCGCCTTCGGGATCATCATAAGGAGCTTCTGGAACGCTGGAATTCGTATGAAGAGAAGAAGCGAATCCTCGGAGAGAAGCGGAACAGCTATTCCAAAACCGATCCGGACGCCACGTTTATGCATATGAAAGACGACCATATGAGAAACGGACAGCTGAAACCGGGATACAACGTACAGTTTGCGGTGAACAGTCAGTTTATCGTGGGAGTGGGCGTGTTTTCTGACCGGACGGATTATGCAGCGCTTGAGCCGATGCTCGAGAAACTGAAGAAGCAGTTCGGATTCCGCTTCCGGAGAATTGTAGCGGATGCAGGATATGAAAGTCTGAAAAACTACCGGTATCTGGATGGAAACGGACAGGAAGCATACATCAAGCCGAACAACTACGAAAGCAGCCGAACGCGGAAATACAAAAGTCAGATCGGCCGGGCCGAAAACATGAGCTATTATGCGCCGGGAGATTACTATCTTTGCAAGAACGGGAGAATCCTGAGCCGGATCGGAACAACGACGGAGCAAAGCAAGGACGGAAGCAAGCGCGAGGTAGCTCGGTACAGATGCGAGGATTGTCGGGAATGTCCGTATCGAGAGGCGTGCTGTAAAGCGAAGGATCCGGAAAAACAGAAGGAACTCGTAATCTGTCATGAGCTGTCCAAATACCGTGAGGAGTCGCCAACGAGAATCACCACGGAGGAAGGGAAGCTCCTCAGAGTCAACCGGTCGATCCAAGCGGAAGGGGCCTTCGGGCAGCTGAAGCATAACCGAGGATTCGTGCGGTTCCTGACAGCGGGAAACGTAAAGGTCAAAAGCGAACTGATGCT
>JAZSFI010000535.1:0-4264 GCA_045532135.1 Clostridia bacterium
CACAGAACGACATGGCTACGATCCGACTTGTTCAACTTAATGTTCAAAACCCATCTGGGCGTAAACGAAGCCTCCGCCAGCGAAGTTCTCCTTCGCCCCGAAACCGCGCAGGGCATCTTCGTCAACTTCTTAAACGCCATGCGCACCACCCGCAAAAAGCTGCCCGCCGGTATCTGCCAGATCGGAAAATCCTTCCGCAACGAAATCACCCCCGGCAACTTCATCTTCCGCGTGCTTGAATTCGAGCAGATGGAACTTGAATTCTTCTGCAAGCCCGGCGAAGACCTCGAGTGGTTCGAATACTGGCGCGCCTTCTGCAGAGACTGGCTTCTTTCCCTTGGCATCAAGGAAGACAAGCTCCGCCTGCGCGACCACGAAAAGGAAAAGCTCGCTTTCTATTCCAAGGCGACTACCGACTTTGAATATCTGTTCCCCTTCGGCTGGGGAGAACTGTGGGGCATTGCCGACAGAACCGATTACGACTTAAAGCAGCATCAGGAGCATTCCGGAAAGTCCATGGAATACATGGATCCCACGACGAATGAAAAGTTTATCCCCTACTGCGTAGAGCCCTCCGTCGGCGTAGAGCGCCTTGTTCTTGCCTTCCTTTGCAACGCATACGAAGAGGAAGAGCTTGAAGGCGGCGACGTTCGCACGGTTCTGCACCTGCATCCGGCCCTTGCGCCCATCAAGTGCGCAGTTCTCCCGCTTCAGAAAAACAAGCTGGGCGACAAGGCGAAGGAAGTTTACGCAAAGCTTGCCAAAAAGTTCATGTGCGAATACGACGAGACCGGCTCCATCGGCAAGCGCTATCGCCGCGCCGACGAGGCGGGCACGCCTTTCTGCGTAACCATCGACTTCGATACCCTTGAAACCGGTATGGTCACCGTTCGTGAGAGAGACTCCATGCAGCAGACTCATGTCGCCATTGACGATCTTACCGCATGGCTTGAAAGCAAAATGGAATTTTAATTGAAAAGGCGGATCATATTATATGGCGTTTGAACTCATCCGTAATTTCGATCCCGAACTTGCCCTCTCCTTTGACGCGGAGCTTAACCGACAGAGGGAAAACATTGAGCTGATTGCTTCCGAAAACTACGTAAGCGAAGCGGTGCTCGCTGCCATGGGCAGTATCATGACCAATAAATACGCCGAGGGTTATCCTGCGAAGCGCTATTACGGCGGCTGCCAGTGCGTGGACGTAGCGGAAAATCTTGCACGCAAGCGCGCTTGTGATATCTTTGGCGCGGAGCATGCCAATGTTCAGCCTCATTCCGGCGCGCAGGCGAACATCGCTGTCTATTTTGCCCTTTTAAAGCCGGGCGATACCATCATGGGCATGGCTTTGGACAACGGCGGACATCTGACGCACGGAAGTCCTGCAAACCTGTCCGGAACATACTTCAACATCGTTCCTTACGGCGTGAGCGAAGAAACCGGCATGATTGACTATGACGATGTGATGCGCCTTGCCATGGAGCACAAGCCGCGTTTGATCGTCGCCGGCGCAAGCGCCTATCCGAGAGCCATCGATTTTCAGCGTTTTCGCGAAATCGCGGATGCGTGCGGCGCCTATCTGATGGTTGACATGGCACATATCGCGGGTCTTGTTGCGGCAGGCGAGCACATGAATCCCGTGCCCTACGCCGACGTCGTCACCACCACCACGCACAAGACCCTCAGAGGTCCGCGCGGAGGATTGATCCTCTGCCGTGAGCAGTACGCCAAGCAGATCGACAAGGCCGTCTTCCCGGGAACGCAGGGAGGCCCCTTGATGCACATCATTGCCGCCAAAGCGGTTTGCTTTAAAGAGGCGCAGGACGAATCCTTCAAGGCGTATCAAAGCCAGATCGTAAAAAATGCCGCCGCCATGGCCAAGCGTTTCCTTGAGCGCGGCATAAAGCTGGTGTCCGGCGGCACCGACAACCACCTGATGCTTCTGGATCTTTCCGATCTGGACATCACCGGAAAAGCCCTTGAAAAAATGTTGGACGAAGCGCACATTACCGTCAACAAAAACACCGTTCCCGGTGAAAAGCGCTCCCCCTTCATCACAAGCGGTATCCGCATCGGAACGCCCGCAGTTACAACCCGCGGCATGAAGGAAGAAGAGATGATCCAAATTGCCGATATGATTTCGGATATAATTCAAAAGGGCGAAAGCGCCATTGAAGACGTTTCAAAGCGCGCACTTGCGCTCACTGCCCGCTTCCCTTTATATGAATAGACGGAATAATCATAGAATACATGCGCAGCCTTGTTGAGGTTGCGCATGTGTTTTCTTTAAAATCCACAGGAAATTTTTATTGAGTGAGAAAGCCTGAAAAGAAACAATTGACTTTCAAAACATAAGCCGATATACTGGTAAAAAAGCCTCAGAAAGGGTGAAAGACATGATTCTCACCATGCTTGGCATAAACGGTCCCTATCCGTCCATCAAAGGCGCGTGCTCCGGCTATCTGGTTTCCTCGGACAGCGGGCGCACGAAAATTTTGATTGACTGCGGAAGCGGCGTGCTGGGGCGGCTTTTAAACGAATGCACGGTGCGCGATCTGGATGCTGTCGTTCTTTCGCATCTTCACTTTGATCATATGAGCGACATGCTGCCGATGAATTATCTCGTTCAGGCAGCGGGTATGGATGCGTTAAAGGTCGTCTGTCCGCAAACGCCCGACAGGGTTCGAAGGATTCTGGAAGACGGCGCGCTGGATCTGTATCCTGTTCGGGATATGGTGATCGGTGAGATGAAAGTTGAGTTTTTGCGCGTTTCGCATCCCGTGGAAACATATGCTGTTCGCATAATCTGCGACGGCAAGACCTTTGTCTATACGGGCGACACCAACGAGTGCGACGCGCTTGCGCTTTTTGCAAGCGAAGCAGATCTTCTGCTTGCGGACGCAGGCCTTTTAAGAGAAGACTGGAATATCAAAAAGCCGCACATGACGCCAGGAATGTGCGCGCGCCTTGCGCGGGACGCGCGGGCAAAGAAGCTTGTGCTGACGCACATTAATCCTTCTTACAATGTGGAGGCCGTGCTGGATGAAGCGATTACCGATTACCCGGAAGCCATGGTGGCGCGCGCAGGTGTTCGAATCAGCATTTAATCCGCCTATCCGCTTTGTTCGTCTGAGAAAGCTTTCCGCGTGCGCGGTTTTCGCGCTTGCCGGATGTCTCATTTATATATATTTGCCTGTCAGCCGGCATATGTGGCTGATGCTCGGCGCATTTTCTGCGGCGCTTTGCGCACTGCTTTACAGAAGAAAAAGGCGTCTGTCGGGCTTTCTTGTTTTGCTGACAGTTATGTTCCTTTTCTCCTTTTATACGGCCCTGCGCGATCAAAGACCCGATTTTACGGTCAGCAAAAAGGGAAGCATAACGGGCGTTGTCGCAAGCAAACCCAACTATCAGCCGGACAAAAACCGGACAAGCCTGTACCTGGACGACGTTTTCATTGATGATGAAGCGTTTGATTATAAGGCGTATATCTATATTTACGGAAATAACTCGGAAAACCTGTTCGAATACGGACAGACGCTCAGTCTGCCCGAGGCGAGTCGTTGGATTCCCGACGGGAGAACCAATCCGGACGGCTTTGATTTTAGGTCGTATCTTTTCAGAAAGGGCGCCGCGGTCTGCGCTTCGTCCTCGGTTTCAAAGATCGAAATCGTATCGGAAAAGGCGAGCCTCACGCGCAGCCTGTATCGGTTTTCAGATTATCTTTCCGCACGCTTTGACGAATTATTCCCTCAAAATGCAGGCGTAATGCGCGCGCTTTTGCTGGGCGACCGAACGGGGTTAAATGATGAAACGTATGAAAACTTTCAGGAGGCGGGCGTTGCGCATCTGGTGGCGCTGAGCGGCCTTCATGTTACGTGCGTTGCGGTGTTCTTCGAAACGCTTTTTATGATTTTTTTGATTCCCGCAAAGCCGCGCGGCATAATCACGATGATATGCGTTTTCCTTTATACGATTATGACCGGTGCAAGCGCGTCGCTTATGCGCGCGGCAATGATGTATGCGCTGGTTGTCATCGGGCGCTTTTCGGGGTATCCATCCGATCTTCTTACGCGATTGTCGTTTGCGTTTCTGATTCAGATCCTGATCAGTCCGCTTTCGATTCAGGATACGGGCATGCAGCTGTCCTATCTGTCCGTTTTATCGCTTGCGCTGATGGCAAAGCCTGTTCGCTCGCTTTTGCCGTATCTGAAGTCGAGACGTGATGACGGACGGAGCATTCCCGTTGTACTTTATAACAATGCGG
>JAZSFI010000007.1:0-2134 GCA_045532135.1 Clostridia bacterium
TGTTGAGGTTGCCCGCAAGTATAAGGAATCCAAGGAAGTCATCCACGCCATTGAAGCGCACCACGGCGATGTAGAGGCGCAGACCATCACAGCCATGATCGTTCAGGCCGCCGACGCAATCTCCGCCGCAAGACCCGGTGCAAGACGTGAAAATCTCGAAAACTACATCAAGCGACTGACAAAGCTTGAAGAAATCGCAAACGAATTCGACTGTGTTGAAAAATCTTTCGCAATTCAGGCAGGACGTGAGATCAGAATTATGGTCAAGCCCGAAGCCGTAAACGACAGTCAGATGGTGCTTGTAGCCCGTGACATCGTAAAGAAGATCGAAAGTGAACTGGAATACCCCGGACAGATCAAGGTCCATATCATCCGCGAAAGCAGAACGATTGACTACGCAAAATAGTATTTCTTTCGCGGCGAAAACAGAACCATCGACTACGCAAAATAACCCCGCATTTCCCATGCGACATATAATCTGACCTGTGAAAACAATGGCGAAGGCCTTTATATAAATGATCCTTTATATAACATAATCTCAGTCATGTCTGATTTAAGTCGTAATACCGCTTCCGTCGGAGCAATCCGACTGAGGCGGTTTTTTGAATTTTGTGGACGAATGCAAAAAAATATGATATAATTTTTAAAAAAGTTCCAACCTTTTGGGAAATCCGTGTCTATATGGGTGAAAGCTTTCAACGAGGTACAAACAAATGAACAGACAAGATGCTGAAAAAATCGTAACGGAATATCTGAAACCCATATTTGGCTTTGCGCTGAAGCGGTGCAAAAACGTGCAGCATGCAGAGGATCTGTCGCAGGATATTGTGCTAAAAGCGTTCCGAGCGCTTTTGATCAAAGTCGATATCGGGGATGTCAGCAAATTTATTTGGGCGATTGCACATAATACGCTCAGTAATTACTATCGAAATGCCGCTAAAAGTGTGATAGGTATATCCATTGATGAGGTGGCGGAGATCATTGCCGATCCGGATTCCATTTTCGATGACGAAGACAATGCGGATACCATCCTCCGATTGCAGAGGGAAATCGCATATCTTTCCAAGCTTCAACGCAGGATCGTGATTGCATATTATTATGAAAATCGTAAGCAAGCCGACATTGCAAGGGAGCTGGGTATTCCCCTCGGAACGGTCAAGTGGCACTTGTTTGAGGCAAAAAAAGAATTGAAACGAGGTATGGACACAATGAGAAAAACAAGCGAACTTAAATTTAACCCTATAAAATTTCATTCCTATGGTATCAACGGCTCCGTTGGCACAAAATCCCCGGACGAATTTTTCCGTTCCACATTGTCGCAGAATATTTGCTATTGCGTAAGAAATCAGGCAATGTCTGTTAATGAAATTGCAGATGCACTGGGTGTGTCTCCGGTCTACGTAGAACCGGAGGTGGAATTTTTAGAGGAATACGGTTTCTTAAAATTACAGAAAGAAAAATATATCGCGGATTTTATTATCGATGAACCAACGGAAGAAGTGATGGGAATGGTGGATGCGATGTACAAGGAAGCAGCAGGCACCTTTGCTAATGATTTGTATGATGAGGTGATGGCTTCAGGTATTTTAGAAGATGAGGCGATTTGGTGTGCACAAAGCGATAAGCCGGTTTCTTTGGAGGAAAATCCCAAGGCTGACAAAAACTTTCTGCTGTGGTCCCTGATTCCTTATATTACTGCATGCTCGGGGGAAAAGCTTCGTGACAGAAGTATTTCTTTTGAAGAAGCAGCTACCATTCGTCCGGATGGTTCCCAATATATTTATCAGGCAACGGTTCTGCCGGATAATCAGAAGCTACCGGAAGATTATGTAGAAATGAAGCAGTTTTGCGGCCCGCTGTGGAATGGCAACGGCAGGTATATTCTTTGGCAGATTGACAGTGAATGGTCTGACAGGGGAGTATTTCAGGGTTTCCAGTATGGGGACGATGCACGCCGTGTGCTTTCTCTTTATGAAAGGGAAAAGGAAGGCGCACTTTCCAAGGATGAATATGCATGGCTGGCAGAACGGGGTTATGTGAAGACGAACGGTGCTTATGATGGAATGTTCAAGTCGGCATGGCAGATTGTGATTTTGGATAATGAGGACATCAGGGATAGATTGTTAGCCATCGG
>JAZSFI010000071.1:0-2791 GCA_045532135.1 Clostridia bacterium
TGCAAAGGACAAGCTGCAGCTGGCTTTGGAAGGAAAAACGGCGGTTGCGATCGGACCGGGTCTTGGACGAAATGCTTCAAAGCGCGTCATTGAATGCGTTCTTACATCCGGTCTTCCGGCAGTAATCGATGCAGATGCGATCAACATTATTTCTCAAAGTCATGATCTTAAAAAGCTTCTTAACAAAAACCATGGCCTGACGCCGCATCCCGGAGAAGCAAAGCGATTGCTGAAAACATATTTGAGCGATCCTGTATTGAATCTAATGGCGCTTCATGAATTAGGCGCGCATGCGCTTTTAGAGGGCGCAACGACCGTGTGCATAAAAGACGACCGCGTTTTGTTTGCCGCCTCCGGAAACAGCGGTATGGCCAAGGGCGGAAGCGGCGACGTGTTAACGGGCGTGATCGGCGCGCTGATGGCAATGGGCGCATCGGTTCAGGACGCTATGTGGATGGGCAGCGAGATGCATAAAATCGCCGGTGACTTTGCAAAGGTAAAATACGGCGAATACAGCATGCTGCCGACGGACACGATTGAGTGCATAAAGGATGCGTATGAATATATTCTCGCTTGACGACTACAGAAAGATCGTTTCTGATGCTTTAGCTGGAACGGGCGCATTTTTGCGGATTTCGCGCGCAGAAGGTCTTTTCGTAACCGACGCCAAGAGGCGCAATGCCGATATAGATGATCTTAAAAGAAAGCTTCAGAATTTTTCGTTTATTGAAAAAAACGGGCTTTTGTATCTTACGCCCAAGTACGGATTTTCGGATGAAACCAATCGGCTTTATACCGGGATTTTGAAATCTGACAACGAAAAAATGGAAAAACTGATCAGATGCGGCCTCGCTTTGGCCCTTCGAACAAAGAATCAGGAGCAAATCGAACTTTTCAGACTTCTTTATGAAAGGATGGTACATCCATGAATATTACGTGGCTGGGACATGCTTGCTTTATGCTTACCCTCAATAACGGAATCAGAATCGTAACGGATCCTTTTGACGAATCAGTCGGGTATAAAACGCCGAAGGTCGATTGCGATATCGTAACTGTTAGCCATGCGCATCACGACCACAACGCCGTAGAGGAACTTTTATCTTACGCAATGGTGATTTCCGATGAGAGCAAATATGAAATGAACGATCTGAAAATTTCGTCGGTTTCATCGTTCCATGATGAAGTAAAGGGCGCAAAGCGCGGAAAGAACTTAATCTTTAAATTTGAAGCGGATGGAAAAACCATTGTGCATCTGGGCGATCTTGGGCACATTACGGATGAGAAGCAAACGGCGTTTATCAAAAACGCAGATGTGCTTTTGATTCCGATCGGCGGAACGTATACGATCACAACGAAAGAAGCGGTTGAAATCATCAGATTGGCAACGCCCAAGTGCGCAGTGCCCATGCACTTTTTGACGCCCGCGATTGCTTTCCCGATCACGGATGAGAAGGAATTTGCAGAAATTATGGACGCTTCGTATCTTAAATCGAATACGGCCAGCGCGGATGATCTCAAAGGCGCTGTAATATTTGATTATTAATCAAAAATATGGAATAATCAGTAAATACACACATATATATTTTGCATACAAACAGAAAAGGAGTGTGCGAAATATGAAGAATAATGCAAACAAAGGAAACGCAAGGCTGAGTGCGGATCGAGTTTTCCGCCCGGCTGCTGCGTTTCTTGTTTTGACGGCGCTGATTGTTGTTTTTGCTTCCCGATCCGTTCGCTTTCGTGAAGAGGCAAAATCAGGCGAAATCAGGGCGAAAAAGGGTATTTTTCGTCTTATGGAAACAAATATGGCAAAATGCGCGCAGATCGGCGTTAAAATGCAGTATGCGGGCGCTGATCTTAAAGACGATCTTCTCCCCCGTCTTGACACTTACCTGTATGCGCTTGAAGGACTCACGCAGGCGTTTTACGAATCGTTCGGCGAGGAGACTTCCGTTTTACCAAAGCAGTTTTTGTCAAAAGTCGTAAGCGCGAAAGGACGGCTCGAACGCGATTTAAGCCAGGGCGATTACATAGAAGATTCCAAAAAGGCGCTTGTTTTGTGTCTTGATGAATTTTCCGAAATTCTGAACCGGTGGGATACTGAGTAAAGCCTTCTTATTGAACGTTTACAGGTTTTTCATGCAAAATTTTGTGAGAAAAAAGTTCGAAAATGTATTCCGTTTGACTCCGATTTGCATTATAATAGTAGTTGTGGTGAACTACGGGGAGGTGTCAAAGTGAAATACCTGCATTCCTTATGGCTGAGTATCAGAGGATTGTATGAAAACCTGTTTTTGTATCCCGACTGGCGTAATTTTCTGGATATCGCGATTATTGCGATTTTGATATATTATCTGATCAGCGTCCTTTTAAGAACCCGTGCAAGCGGCGTATTCAAGGGGATTGGTGTTTTTTTTGTCTGCACATGGCTCAGCAAAATTCTGGAACTCAATGTTATCGGATGGGCGCTTCAGCAGTTTATCAATACCGGCGTAATTGTAATTGTTATATTGTTCCAGCCTGAACTCAGGCGTACGCTTGAACAGATCGGAAGAAGATCGACCCTCACCCATTCCGCGAGCAAAACCAAGGCGAAAAGCGCGGATGAATGCGTTTGCGCCATCGTTCAGGCGATGACCAACATGAGCAGAAAACGCATCGGCGCATTGATTGTCATCGAACGAAAAACCGGCCTTCGCGAATTTGAGGAAACGGGCACGCTGATTGATGCGGAAATCACCGCGCCTTTAATCGAAAATATTTTTGAACCCAATACGCCGCTTCACGACGG
>JAZSFI010000436.1:0-1658 GCA_045532135.1 Clostridia bacterium
CCGCATTCGTTATGCTCTTTACGCGCTTGTCACCGAACACCAGTGCACCTTTATCGAAAGTCCACGTTCCGATCAGGTCCTCGGCTGTTATTTCGGGCTCCTTCAGAAGGTTTTCCGAAATGATTTCTCCGTTTTTCCATGTGTAAATCAGCTGATCGAGCTCAGAATCATTCACATATTCTTCTTTCACAAATTCATACAGGAGGCCGTTAACGATAGAAGAAGTTGTTTGGCTTCCAAGGGTGTCGATTTTCCACCCCTCGGGGTAGCGGCAGAGCGCCGCGCCCAGATAATAGGTTTCGCCTTCAAAGGAAACGCGCAGGAGGTAATCGCGGATGTCAGAATAGCCATACACCAGGCCGTTAGCCAATAAGCTTGCGCGGACTCTCTCTTCCGGATCCACGGGTATGCGGCTGATGCTTTCAAGCGTCAGGCTGCCAAGACGCCCAGGATTCACGCGATTTGCATATTCGTCAATGGTCATTTCCTCTCCGGTGAAATAGTCCTCTCCGGTTACAACGCCGTCTTTGTAACGAACAACTATGAAGCTTCCTTTTCCTCTTTCGGAAAAAAGAGAAAACAGCATCGTGGTGATTTGAGAAGCCGGAATTTGATACAGAGCTTTTACAGGCGCATATTCTTCGTAATCAGGATAAAAATTTCCTCCTTGCTGATAAACAATTTTGAATCTGCGCAAATACAAATCAAGATCCAGATACTTGCCCTTTTCCTTATTGGCAAACAAACTGATGAGATTTTCAAAATCGGCGTTTTTCAGACAGTCGATAAATGTGACCAGCAATTCTTCGGGCGTGTCAAAGCCGTTCGCCACGGAGACAGAGGAGGCTTTTTCATCAAAATCCATCGAAATCGGTATGATTTTGCCGTCCACATTGAGCGCCGCGGCTATTTTATACGATTCCGCTTCCAGAACCAGCTTCGGCACCTTAAAAACCACCGAGCCCGATAAACGCACCAGCGGCTCAAACTCCGAAATGGCAAACACCGGCTCTGCGGAAAATGTATACATTCCGTCATACACCATATCCGCTGAAATATCATTCTCAACCGAAATCGTGTGAAGCGAATAGTTCGTAATCGTCACATCCACAACGATCCATCCATGCGTGAGACTTTCTTCGCCGCCAAAGGACAAAGTCTTGTATACGCGGTCAACCGTGATTTCGGGATCCGGTTCGATGATGGGTTCGCCGACAGCTTCGGAAACGGCGGACGCCGAGAACAGAAGGATAAGTGAAAGCAAACCGCACAATATTCGTTTCATGACACAACCTCCCCAAAAATTGAAAACAGTATATCATATTTGCAGGAATTCATCAATTGTTTTTTCTTGCGGCATGCGCATGGCTATGATATAATGCAAAAAATGCTTGTTCAAAGGAGCGAAACGACCATGAAAAAACGCGGTTTCAACCCTTATCTGCCCTCGTGGGAATACATTCCCGACGGGGAACCGTATGCGTTTGACGGAAGAGTATATGTCTACGGCTCGCACGACTTTTTTAACGGCTATGTGTTTTGTATGGGCGATTATGTGTGCTGGTCCGCGCCCGAAAACGATCTTACGGACTGGCGGTATGAGGGTGTGATCTATGAAAAGACGCAGGAAGTCGGATCGTAGCCATGTCGTTCTGTGG
>JAZSFI010000454.1:0-2497 GCA_045532135.1 Clostridia bacterium
AGTCAAGGAGCTCATGGAAAACTCCATTGACGCCGGCGCGCGCGCCATTACCGTTGAAATTAAAGACGGGGGAATTACGTACCTTCGCGTGACTGACAACGGATGCGGAATTCCGTTTAAAGAAGCGCGGCTTGCCTTTGAAAATCATGCGACGAGCAAGCTTAAAAACGCCGACGGACTGTGGGATATACGAACCCTCGGTTTTAGGGGCGAGGCGCTTCCGTCCATCGCGGCGGTTTCGCGCGTTACGATGACTACGCGCCAGAAGGATACCGAATTTGGTGCGAAGGTCGAAATGGCGGGCGGAGAGTGCGTGAGCGTTTCGGAAACCGGCTGTCCCGAAGGAACGACCATTGTCATGAAGGATTTGTTTTTTAACCTCCCCGTCCGGCAGAAATTTTTGAAAAAGCCTGCTTATGAGCAGGGAATTGTGACCGATGTGGTTTCCAAAATGGCGCTTGGAAATCCCAATGTCGCCGTAAGATACATAGCAAACGGCAAATTCGTATTTTCATCGCTTGGAAACGGAGACGTACGAACGGCGGCCTTGGCCGTATACGGACGCGAATACGCACAGGCGCTCAGAGAAGTGGACGCGTTTGAAGGCGCATTTGCCCTAAAGGGCCTGATCGGTATCGGCGATCAGGCAAAACCCACGCGTTCCCAGCAGAGCTTCTTTATTAACGGCCGCCTGATTCGCTGCCCTTTATTGTCTTTGGCGCTTGAAGACGCGTGCAAGGGGCGCGTGACCATCGGTATGCATCCGATGTGCGTGCTTTCCGTAACCGCGCCGCCCGAGGCCATCGACATAAACGTCCATCCGAGTAAGCTTGAGGTGCGTTTTCGGGACGAAGCGGCATTTCGCTTAACGGCGCAGTCGCTTCTTTCAAAGGCATTTTTGGAAGAAACAATGATCGGAGCCTTTACCGTGCCCAAGGGGCCGGAGAAAAGGGAGACGATCATAAAAAGCGTGATACTGCCGCCCAAAGGTGAAACGGCAACGGAAAGCAAAGGAGACGCGCCTTTTAAAAAGACGCAGGAAAAAGAAAAAAGCACGCCTAAGGCTGTATTTGCGCCAAAGAATACGGAAAATGAATTGAGTGCAATTTTCAAAAAGCCTGAAGCTGCCAAAAGCGAGATTCGGGAAACGCCTTTTGTACGTCCGCTTCAAAGACCGGTTCCGCCGCCTTCGATTCAGCAGGCATCGGCTGCAACTGAAAGCAAAACCGACCGCGTGATTGCGCCTATCGATCATAAAAACGCGGAGCAGACGGTTTTTGAAAACACGCATCTTAAAAAAGCAGAGGATGCTTTCCGGCTGATCGGCGTATTGTTTAAAACGTATATTCTTCTGGAATCGGACGGCGCGCTAATCATGATTGATCAGCATGCCGCGCACGAAAGACTCAATTTTGAAGCGCTGAAAAAGCGTTTGGACGAGGGAACGGGCGCACAGCGGCTGCTGATGCCGTATGTCGTTCACATGTCCAGAAGAGAAGCGCAGCTTGTTTTGGATTCCAAAGAACTGCTTGAGGAAACCGGGTATCAGGTAGAGCCTTTTGGAGAAACCGATATTCAGGTGCGCGCCGTTCCGTTCATATTGGGACAGGCGGATATGCGCATCATGTTTACCGAAATCATCGAATCTCTGGATACCCTTAAAAACGCGGAAAAGGAAAAGCGCATGCATACGATCATTCAGGCTTCGTGCAAGCATGCGGTCAAGGCGGGGGATACGCTGACCGACGGCGAGATCCAATCCCTTCTGGATGCCATGCGCGCATCCGGCGCGCCGCCCACCTGTCCGCACGGAAGACCGGTTTTAAGAATTATGACCAAAAACGAAATTGAAAAAATGTTCAAGCGCATTCAGTAGGGAAAACTATGAGTAAAATTCTTTTCGGGATTTGCGGCCCCACTGCATCCGGAAAAACAGGACTTGCGATTGAAGTGGCGAAACGGGTCGGCGGGGAAATTGTTTCCGCTGATTCCATGCAGATATATAAAGGCATGGACATTTTATCGGCAAAGCCTGCGACGGAAGAAATGCAGGGGATCAGGCATCACATGATCGGCGTTGTTGAGCCGACTGCGTATTTCAGCGCATCGCACTATCGCGAAATGGCACAAGATGTGATTGAGGACATCAAAGCGCGCGGAAGAATTCCCATTCTTTGCGGCGGCACGGGACTTTATATCGATGCTGTTACGCGCGGAATGCGTTTTTCGGAAAAGTCTGATGAGAAATTGAGAAATGAGCTCAAGGCGATTTCCGAAAAGCCGGATGGAGAAATCATCCTTCACAATAAGCTCAGGGAAATGGATCCCGAAGCCGCAGAAAAATATCCGGCGGGCGATGTAAGGCGCGTGATCCGCTCCATAGAAATCAATATTTTGACAGGCATGACGCGAAAAGAGCAGGAAGCGCGGGACGCGCTTATTGAAGATACGTACGATGCTCGCCTTTTTGCGCTTGACTGGCCGCGGGAAACGCTGT
>JAZSFI010000051.1:0-5185 GCA_045532135.1 Clostridia bacterium
TACAACAACCTTTTCTGCATGGGCGTTCTGGATGAAGTCAAAAAGCTTCTTTCGGAAAAGGGCGTTGACCTTGCCATCCTCGAAGACGTTGAAGACGCCGCGCTGGGAAACGGCGGCCTTGGCCGTCTTGCCGCCTGCTTCCTGGATTCCGCCGCAACCATGGATCTTCCTCTGACCGGCTATGGTCTTCGCTATCGCTACGGCCTTTTCAAGCAGGAAATCGTTTCCGGCGCACAGTACGAAGTTCCGGACGACTGGACGAAATACGGCGATCCCTGGTCCGTACGCATGGACGAGCACGCAGTCGTCGTTGAAATGGCGACCGGAAACGTTCTGGCCGTTCCCTACGACATGCCCGTCATCGGCTATGATACCGATAACGTCGGAACGCTTCGCCTCTGGCAGACCGAAAGCCTTCATGAGTTTGATTTTCAGGCGTTCAACAACTACAAGTACAAGGAAGCCTGCGCTAACAAAAACGAAGCCGAAGACATCACGAAGGTGCTCTATCCCAACGACTGGGACATCGAAGGCAAGCGCCTGCGCTTCAAGCAGCAGTATGTTCTGGCCAGCGCATCCGTTCAGGACATTCTTCGCCAGTATGAAAAGAAGCACGGCGCCAATTACCGCTTCTTTGCACGCGACAACGCGATTCAGTTAAACGACACCCATCCCGTGCTCGCCATACCCGAGCTCATTCGTCAGTTCATGAAGCGCGGCGTTGCTTTTGCGCGCGCAATGAGCTACGCAAAGCAGGTTTTCGCCTATACAAACCACACCGTTATGCCCGAAGCGCTTGAAAAGTGGGATCTGTCCCTCGTATCCAGCGTATCCCCTGAGATCGAAAAGATCTTAAAGAAGATCGACAAAAAGTGCGTATCCGAGACCGGTATGCGCATCATTCAGGGTACGGCCGTCTCCATGGCGGATCTTGCCGTATACATGGGCTTTGCGGTCAACGGCGTAGCAAAACTGCACACCGAGCTTTTAAAGAAGGAACTTTTCAAGAAATGGCATATGATCGCCCCCGAAAAGTTCCAGAATAAGACCAACGGCATCACGCAGCGCCGTTGGCTGGGTCTTTGCAACAAAGAGCTCACCGAAATGATCGAAAAGTACATCGGAAAAGGTTTTATGACCGATCTTTCCATGCTCAAGGGTTTGGAAAGCAAAATTTCCGATGAAATGATTTCGGATTTTCTCAATGTAAAAGCAGAGAAAAAAGCGCAGCTTTCCGAGTATATTGAAAAGAAGGAAGGCGTCGCTTTGCCGCCCGAGTTCCTCTTTGACGTACAGGTCAAGCGCCTTCACGAATATAAGCGCCAGCTGATGAATGCTTTGTCCCTCTACGACATCTATATGGAGCTTAAAGAAGGAAATCTCAAGGATTTCCCGAGCGTATGCTTCGTCTTCGGTGCAAAAGCCGCGCCCGGCTATGCCCGCGCCAAAGCCATCATCCGCTTTATCAGCGCGCTTTCCGATATCATCAACAACGATCCCGATGTGAACGGAAAAATGCGCGTCTGCTTTGTTTCGAACTACAACTGCTCCTATGCCGAGAAGATCATTCCCGCAGCGGACTTCTCCGAGCAGATTTCTCCCGCCGGCACCGAAGCCAGCGGCACAGGCAATATGAAGCTTATGCTGAACGGCGCCATCACCATCGGAACCTTTGACGGCGCAAACATCGAAATCGCAGAAGCCGCAGGCGTTGAAAACGAAGTTATCTTCGGCGCGGATATCAAGGAAATCGAATCCATCCGCGATTTCTATGATCCGAACGTCATCTACGCCTCCAATCCCCGCGTAAAGCGCGCAGTGGACGCACTGATTCACCTTGGAATCGACGATGAAAACGGCGACCTTAAAGAACTGCACGATTCACTTCTCAAAGGCGCTTCCTGGCATAAGCCCGATCACTACTACCTGCTCAACGACTTTATGCGCTATCAGGAAGCAAGAATCGGCGCGTACACCAGCGCTGCCAACGACAAAACCGCCTTTGCACGCAAGTGCCTTATCAACATTGCAAACGCCGGCATCTTCTCCTCCGACCGCACCATCGGGGAATATGCCAGCGAAATCTGGAACATTTCGCCCGTCAAAATGGCGAAGGGAAAGTAAAAGTATATGATACACGGAAATCTGGAAGGTATTCGAGAATCGCTCATTCAGGAAATGGACCGCATGTATGACATCGAGTTTGCACGCGACCAGTTCCTGCCCGACCGTCTGCTCGCGCTTCTGATCCGCTATACGGATATGTTAAACCGCGAAATGATGGTGTATCTCAGCCGCGACGGCGAGATTCTGGAAGTCGCCATCGGAAACATTTCTTCCATCGGTCTGACCGAAATGCATTTAAGGCGAAATTTCGACCGCCTTACCGGCTTTCGGTGCATTCACACGCATCCGGGCGGAAATGCAAACCTTTCCATGGTCGATATTCAGGCGCTGAGGCTATTGCGCTTTGACGCTATGGTCGCAGTCGGCGTTCAGGACGGACGTGCCACCGGCATCAGCGCGGCATTCCTGGGCGACCTTGAATACAACCAGCTTTCCGTACTCCGCGTAGGCCCGGTGAAGCCCGGCCGCATTCCGCAGAAGGAATGGCTCCGCGAAATCGAACAGAGCGAAGAGCGCGTAAAGCATGCCATCGAGGAAGGCGGCATCGTTGATACCTCCGAAAAGGTCATGCTGATCTCAACCGACAGCGAGGATTCTTTGGACGAGCTTGCAAGCCTTGCAGGAACTGCCGGCGCAGTGATCGTTTCAAAAATCATGCAAAAGCGCGCAAAACCCGATCCCGCCACCTTCATCGGAAGCGGCAAGGCGGAGGAACTTTCGCTTTTGTGTCAGACGCTTGAAGTGGATCTGGCCATTTTGGACGACGAACTCACCGGGGCGCAGCAGAAAAACCTTGAAGCGGCTCTGGGCGTTCGCGTAATCGATCGAACAAGCCTGATTCTGGACATCTTTGCCCGTCGCGCGCAGACGGCAGAGGGCAAGCTGCAGGTTGAGCTTGCGCAGATGAAATATCGCCTTCCGCGCCTTGCCGGATCCTCTCAGGCGCTTTCGCGTCTGGGCGGCGGTATCGGAACGAGAGGCCCGGGCGAAACTCGGCTTGAAACCGATCGCCGTCACATCAGAAAGCGCATTGATGATCTTACCAAGGAATTAAACGAGCTTACGCGCCAAAGAGGCATGCGCAGAGCCCGCAGAACCAAGATGGGTGAAACCGTCGTTGCGCTTGTGGGATACACAAACGCCGGAAAAAGCACGCTTTTAAACGCCATGAGCGGCTCGAGCGTGCTGGTTGAAGATAAGCTTTTCGCAACCCTCGACCCCGTCATCCGTCAGGTCGAACTTCCCGACAACAACAAATGCATGATGGTTGATACCGTTGGCTTCATCCGAAAGCTTCCCCACGCGCTGGTCGAAGCGTTTAAATCCACGCTTGAAGAAGCGCTGTCGGCGGACCTTCTTTTGATTGTCAGCGACCTCTCTTCTCCCTTTTATAAGCAGCAGCGCGAAGTCGTTTATGACGTGCTTCATCAGCTCGGCGCGCAGGGAAAGCCCGTATTGGAGGTTCTGAACAAGTGCGATAAAGCGGAAATCGGAACCATCATCGAACCCGCTGACGCAGTCATGATTTCCGCTTCCACCGGTTATGGCCTTGAGCATCTGAAATCCGCTATTTCCGAGCGCATCGCCGCCATGCGTCATCCGGTTGAACTGCTCATCCCCTACGACAAGGGCAATGTGCTTTCCATGCTCCATTCACAGGGACAGGTAGAAAGCGAGGAATATCTGGATACCGGCGTAAAGGTCGTCTGCCTTCTGGATGCAACGCTGTACGCAAGAGTTTCAAAAATGCTTGATAAATAATATGATTCGGGAGCTTTTGCAAAAATATATTTGCAGTGCTCCCGAATATAAAATGGGAAGATTACTTTTATGGCGCACACAGAAATCAGAAAAATCCGCACAGCCAGCGAATGGAAGAATATGTATCGCCTCTACAAAGAGGCATTTCCGCGCGCAGAAAGAAAGCCGTTTCTGATTTTTCTTTCAACATGGAGAAAGGGCAAAACGGACGTCTGGTATGCCGAGGAAATCATTCAGACAAAAAACAGTACGCGCAAGCGTTTTCTCGGCTTTGCGACAACCTTAAACGGCGAAAGCGAAATTCTTCTGGACTATCTCGCCGTCAAAAAATCCGTGCGCGGCCGAGGAATCGGAAGCCGCATTCTTCAGACGCTGCTCTCATCCTACTGCGGCAAAGGTTTTTTCGTTGAAATCGAAGGCGTTTATGAAAACGGCGCCGGAAATCTTTCCGAGCGCATGCGTCGAAGAGATTTCTACGTAAAAAACGGCCTTCGTACGCTTAACGTTGTCGCAGATGTTTTCGGCATTCAAATGGAACTGCTGGGCTGCAATATGATCATGGATTTTCAGGGCTATAACGACTTTTACAAAAACAATTACTCCGCGTTTGCGGCAAAAAACGTCACCCGAATCAATCCTCCGGAAAAATATCTGTAAGGAAGGTGTATCCAATGAAACGTTTCCTGTCCTCGCTTCTTGCATTCATTCTGCTTCTCGCCTGTCTCCCCTCAGCATCGGCAAGCACCCTTCGCTACAATTCCTATGACCGCAAAATCGCACTTGAGCAGTTTGAAGCCTGCGCGTTTTCGGCAGAGTACGGCGGAGAAGGAAGAGACTTCACCGTGCGCTGGGAGCAGCCGATCTCTGTCTATTTTTCCGGGGACTACACCAACGAAGACCTCGCCTTTTTCTTCCGCTTTATCACCGAGCTGACCGAAAAGGTAGACGGCCTTCCCGAAATTCGCCTGACCACCGATAAATACGAAAGCAACGTCCAGATTTATTACACGACGCTCGACCGGATGGGCGATTACATCTCCAGCTACACCGAGGGCAACTGGGGCTATTTCACCTTCTGGTACACGAACGCAGTCATTACCGAGCTTCAGATTGCCGTTGCAACGGACGTCACGAATCAGTATCAGCGCAATCACATCATCATGGAGGAATTCGTCGGCGGACTCGGTCTTGCAAACGATCACTATATTGCCGAAGACAGCATTCTCTACGGTGTGTGGACCGAAACGCAGACGCTGACCAACGCCGATTGGCTGATGATTCAGTTCCTCTACGACGA
>JAZSFI010000254.1:0-1504 GCA_045532135.1 Clostridia bacterium
GACGTTGAGCGCGACCACTACATGACCGCCGAGCAGGCGCTTGAATACGGCATCATCGACGAAATCATTCCCCCGAGGAGATAATCAATGGCAGGCAGAGAAGATTTTGAAAAAACCGTCCGCTGTTCGTTCTGCGGAAAGCCCCGCGACCAGGTTCGTCGCCTGATTGCCGGCCCCGGCGTATACATCTGCGACGAATGCGTGCTTCTGTGTCAGGAAATCGTTTCCGACGACGTGGAGGCCATTCAGGATCGCGGTGAAATCACCATTAAAAAGCCCGCGGAAATCAAGGCCGTATTGGATCAGTACGTCGTCGGCCAGGACGAAGCGAAAAAGGCTTTGTGCGTAGCGGTTTACAACCACTACAAGCGCATCAAATACCAGGGCAAGAAAAACGACGTTGAACTGCAGAAGTCCAACATCGTGATGCTCGGCCCGACCGGCTGCGGCAAGACCTATCTTGCCCAGCCGCTGGCGGAAATTCTGAACGTTCCCTTTGCCATTGGAGACGCGACCAGCCTGACCGAGGCCGGATACGTCGGCGAGGACGTTGAAAACGTGCTTCTGAGACTGATTCAGAACGCCGATTACGACGTGGAGCTTGCGCAGAGGGGCATTATCTATATCGATGAAATCGACAAGATCGCGCGCAAGAGCGAAAACCGCTCCATCACCCGCGATGTCAGCGGCGAAGGCGTTCAGCAGGCGCTTTTAAAGATGCTCGAAGGCACCATTGCTTCCGTTCCCCCGCAGGGCGGGCGCAAGCACCCGCATCAGGAGTTCATCCAGATCGACACCACGAACATCCTGTTCATCTGCGGCGGCGCATTTGAAGGCATCGAACGTATCGTTGAAAACCGCATCGGCAAAAAGACCATGGGCTTCGGCGCGGAAATCAAGGGTCAGATGGAAAAGCAGAACGAGAATACGCTTAAAAATCTGGAACCCGAGGATCTTTTAAAATTCGGCCTCATTCCCGAATTCATCGGCCGCCTTCCCGTTATGGTCACGCTTTCCAAGCTTGACGAGGAAGCGCTGGTCAAAATTCTGACCGAGCCCAAGAACGCGCTCGTCCGTCAGTATGCAAAGCTTCTTTCCATGGACAATGTCGAACTTGAATTCACGCCCGAAGCGCTCAAAAAGATCGCCCAAAAGGCGCTTGAAAGAAAGAGCGGCGCGCGCGGCCTCAGAGCCATTATCGAGGACGTTATGCAGGACACTATGTTTGACCTGCCCGGCATGACGGATGTGGAAAAATGCATCATCACCGAGGAAGCGGTCGACAAAAAAGCCGCCCCTACCCTCGTAAAGAAGACAGATGCCCTTCCCGCGCCCAAAAAACGCAGAACCACGAAAAAGGTGAAGGCGGAAGAAGCGGAAGCGATTGCAGAAGCCGGGGAAGCATAGGAAATATAAGGCGTTTTACGTGACGTCTCACTGAAACAAAACAGAAGAAAAACTCTCTGACAAGTATTTTGCATGTTGATATGTACCCCCAATACTG
>JAZSFI010000566.1:0-5095 GCA_045532135.1 Clostridia bacterium
CATTGCGAAGCAATGACGGATGAGGTGGAGAAAGTGTTTTCGCCTGCATTAATCACGATGCAATTTGCTGAGGAGATACCTCATCAGTTGCCTGACGACGACAGCTTCTCCTCAAGGGGAAGCCTACTGGGGACTGCATAATTGGTTTATTTGGATGTTACATGGAGGTTCGGACAGTCAATGACCTTCCCTTTGATTGTGTTTGTATGTCATGAGAATTGCAGAGGCGTGCATTGCACGCCCGCGCTGCGTTTTATCAAACAAAAAGCGCTGCCCTTCCGGCTTTGAATGCCGCTTTGGGACAGCGCTGAATCATTCTGTTTTTATTCCGCCATAAGCTCCTGATACACGAGATCGAACGATTCTTTGTAATTCATCTTTTCGTCGAAAAGACCGCAATAGGGGCCGTTCTGGCGATAGCTGTAATTGTCCTTGGGAAGATGAGGTTGGTCGATCAGACCCCAGATGGTGATATTGGTGACGGGGGAGTTCTTTTCTTTCTGGAGGGTTTTGAGCATTTCAAAGAGTTTTGCGTAGAATTCTGCATGCTCGTGGGCTTTGTCCTTTTCGTAGTTGCGCACGGCCATTTCCGTGATGTGGACTTCAACGCCGAGATAGGCGTATGTGCTGATGGCGTTTTTGATTGCAGTCAAATCGCTTTCGTTCATGCAGCCGGTCTGCGTGCCCCAGCCGCCGATATAACCCTGCATGCCGACGCCGTCGCAGAGCTTGCGGGCTTTGCCGTCGGGGTCAAAGGCGAAATTGTTGATCGACTTGACCAGGTTTCGGATGGCGAGCATTTTGTTGGTGTTGAAGGTGTTGTAATCATTGTAGAAGAGTTTGATGTCCGCGCCCAATTCTTCAACGGTGTTCTTGGCATAAAGGAACGCGTATTCAACATAATCGGAACCCATGTATTTGTAAAAGAGATTGTCTTTGTTGTCGCGCATTGTGCGCACGCGGCGGTTGTCATTGAGGTTGTATTCCAAAATGCCTTCGCCGACGGCTTCGTTTACAACGTCCCAGCAGTAAACAACGCCGGGAAATTTTTCTTCAAAGTGGGTGATGACTTCGCGGATGTAGTATTCGGTGCGAAGGCGCATGGTGTTCTGATCGGCATAAGGCTTTGTGGTGTCGTAGTCCACGTGGAAAAACCTGTTTACCATGTAGGCGTCCCACACAAGAACGTGTCCGCGCACGCCGATTCCGTTTTTCTGCGCCCACTCGACCATTTTGTCGGCCTGCGTATAGTTCATTGCGGGCATACCGTCCTCGGTGCGGCGGGATGCGCGCTGATCGAGCATGGAATAGGCCTTCATTTCATTGGTGGCGGTAACGCTGTTAAAGTGCTTGGAAAGCTTGATGAGATAGCCGGCGTCTCTCAGCTGACTGTAGGAAAGGCAGCCGCCCAAGGAAAAACCATGTTTTTCTGCCAAAGCATACAGGGAATCATATTCTTTTTCACACATACCGATCATTCCTCCCATAAGCATGGATAGAGCCAGAAGGATGGACAAAAGGGTCTTCATGGTTACGCCTCCTAAAACGATTTCCTAAATGTATTATAGCATAAACCTGCATAAAATACCATGCGTTTTGAAAACTTTTGCTTGGATCAATTTGCTTGACAAAGAAAGGAAACTATGGCATTATAATCATAAATTTTGTTATGCGGAAGGGGAAACGCTTATGAAGCGCAAACTGGCGTTGGTATTGGCTGTGATGATGTTTTTAGCCGCATGCACATTTGCATCGGCGGAAAATAAAGGAGGTAAAATTGTGATTCCGAACGTGAGCTATATCAAACAGTATGAAATTCCGGACAATGCGGCGATGGAGTTTGTCAAGAAAATGGGCATTGGCTGGAATCTCGGAAACACCTTTGACGCAAATGACGATAATTGGGGAAGCCGCGACGAGATGCAGATGGAAAAAGCGTGGGTCGGGGTGTATACAACAAGAGAAATGATTCAGGCGGTTCATGCGGCAGGATTCAACACGCTGCGCCTGCCGGTTTCCTGGCACAACCATGTGAATAAAGAGACCTTTGAAATCAGCGCGAAGTGGCTTGACCGCGTTCAGGAAGTCGTGGACTATGCGATTGAAGACGGCATGTATGTTATCCTCAATACGCACCATGACGTATATCCCGAGTTCTATTATCCTTCAAGCGAACACTACGAGACTGCGTCCAAATACATAAAGACCATCTGGACGCAGCTGAGCGAGCGCTTTAGCGGATATGACGAGCATCTGATTTTTGAATCCATGAATGAGCCGCGTCTGAGAGGGCATGAATACGAGTGGTGGTTCAACGCTGCATCGAAGGATTGTCTGGATGCGATGGACTGTATCAACAAGCTCAATCAGCTGTTTGTTGAAACCGTGCGCGCTTCCGGTGGAAACAATCAGGAGCGCTATCTGATGGTTCCGGGCTATGCGGCAGCGGCGGACGGCGCGCTCAACGACTATTTCAAGCTCCCGACCGATACGGCGGACAACAAAATCATCCTTTCCGTTCATGCCTATACACCCTACGCGTTTGCGCTTGACGCAGGCGGAGACACGACTTTTGAACTCACCAATCCCGGTCAGACCGGAGAAATCATTCGCTTTGTTTCAAATCTTTATAAAAAATATGTTTCTCAGGGCATTCCCGTCGTGATCGGCGAATACGGCGCGCGCGCCAAGGGCGACAACCTCCAGTCCCGCGTGAATTATGCCGCGTTCTATGTCTGCGTTGCTTCTTCCAGAAACATTCCCTCTGTTTGGTGGGATAACCACGCTTTCAAGGGAAACGGCGAATTGTTCGGCATCTTTGACAGACGCGCCTGTGAATTCAGATATCCCGAAATCGTTGAGGCGCTGATGAAGTACGCCGGATACGATAAGGTAACTGCAAAATAGCAAATGTTTGACTTGGCGCCCGGAGCGAAAAAGCTTCGGGCGTTTTTGATTGCCTCTGTTATCTTACCTTCTGTCTTTTATTCTGAAAAAACGCCTTCCCTTGTCAGAGGGAGGCAAGGAAACGGACAGTGATTTGTACTTTCTTTCTTCTTTATAACAATTTCACCTCGAAACATTCTTTTTAAATTAGCAAACACACATCCAATTTAGAATTGACAAAGATAAATTCGAAGTTTATAATATAAAACGATAGAATGATCATGGGAAAGGAGGCGGACGAATGGATGATAAGACGCTGAAAGCGCTGGGCGATCCCAAGCGGTTTTTGCTTTTGAAGATCATGTCGGACCGCGGATATTGCGTAAGCGCGCTTGCCGAGAGCACGGGCCTTTCGGAATCGGCGGTTTCGCAGCATCTCAAGATTCTGCGCGAAGCGGATCTGGTGTACGGCGTAAAGCGAGGCTACTATACGCATTATTGTGTAAACAAGGATGCAATCGCGGGCGTGATTGAGGCGCTCACGGCTCTTACTAGCGTTAAGCGCGAACCCTGCAGCGGGCCGTTTTACGGGTGCCCCCTGGCAGAAAAAGTGCAGTGCAAATCCTATGTACCCCCCGAAAACAGAACGAAAGAGGAAAAAAACGAATGCTGAAACGATTTTTACAGTACTACAAACCCCACAAATTTATGCTTTCGATGGACATGCTGGCGGCGTTTGTGATGTCCGTCATCGGCATGGTGTATCCCATGGTTACGCAGGAAATGCTCAAAGACTATATTCCGAACAAGGAATACATGTCCATCATCATCGCGGGTATCGTCGTGCTTGCGCTTTACGTCGTCCGCATGCTTTTGAACTACTTTGTTCAGTATTACGGACATATGATCGGCGTTCGCATGCAGAGTCAGATGCGAAAGGATCTGTTTGCGCATCTGGAAAAGCTGCCTTATAAATTTTTTGACAACAATGAAACCGGCCGCATCATGTCCCGCATCACAGGCGACCTTTTTGAAGTATGCGAACTTGCGCATCACGGCCCTGAAAATTTGCTCATTTCCTCAACGATGATCATCATCTCGTTCGTGTATCTGTTTTCGATCGACTGGATTCTGACGCTCATCGTGTTTGCATGCGTGCCGCTGCTTGTGTGGGTCACCATGCACTACAGAAAGGCCATGACGCAGGCGTTTAAGGACAGAAGAAAATCCAACGCTACCATCAACGCAGCCGTCGAAAGCTCCATCACCGGCATCCGCGTCACCAAGGCTTACACCAACGCCGATCAGGAAAAGGTGAAATTTGCCAAGGGCGATGAGGAATTCGTGGATGCCTCCCGCCGTTCTTATCAGGCGATGGCGAAGTTCCATTCCGGAACGCAGTTTATTACCTCCGTTTTCAACGTCGTCATCCTGATTGCGGGCGGCCTCTTTATGTATGACGGCCGCATCGATTTCGGCGATTATTCCGCGTTCATCGTTTCCGTAAACCTCTTTATCAACCCGGTTCATACGCTCATTAACTTCATGGAGCAGTTCCAGAACGGCGCTTCCGGTTTCCAGCGTTTTTGCGAGATCATGGATGAAGAGCCCGAAAAGGACGCGCCGGACGCCATTCAGCTTGAGAACGTTGAAGGCGTGATCGAGTTTGAAAACGTTACCTATGCTTATGATCCCTCCAAGGAGGTTCTGCATGATGTGAACCTGCGCCTTGAAAAGGGCAGAAAGCTTGCTTTGGTCGGACCTTCCGGCGGTGGAAAAACCACGCTTTGCCATCTGCTCCCGAATTTTTATAAATTGCGCGATGAAGACGGCACGATCAAGATCGACGGCGTAGACATCCGAAAGCTCACCATGGATTCCGTTCGCAGAAACATCGGCATCGTTCAGCAGGATGTGTTCCTCTTTGTCGGCACCATCAAAGACAACATCCGTTACGGCAGAATGGATGCAACGGATGCGGAAATCATCGAAGCGGCCAAGAGAGCCAATATTCACGATTATGTCATGACGCTTGAAAACGGCTATGACACCGAGATCGGCGAGCGCGGCGTAAAGCTTTCCGGCGGTCAGAAGCAGCGTTTGAGCATTGCCCGCGTCTTCCTGAAGGATCCCGCCATTCTGATTCTGGATGAAGCGACAAGCGCTCTGGACAACACGACCGGAGTGCTCATCCAGCAGGCGCTTGACG
>JAZSFI010000036.1:0-5892 GCA_045532135.1 Clostridia bacterium
TAGGAGCTGTCCGTCAGCGCACACACCTTATCTTCCTGGCCGCAGACCGGGGAGGAAGTGAAGCTTTACGCCTATCTTTCCGTGCGCGAGGACGCAATGGAGCTGTTCGGATTTTGGACGCGCGAGGAAAAGAAAATGTTTCTGCGCCTAATCGGCGTAAGCGGCATCGGTCCAAAGACCGCGCTGGGCGTTTTATCTGCGCTGAGCGTCAAGGATCTTTCCATCGCGCTGGTCACGGGCGATGCGCAGGCGCTGTCCCGCGCGCCCGGTATCGGCAAAAAAACCGCGCAGAGGCTGGTTTTGGAGCTCAAGGATAAGGTTGAAAACGAGGATCTAACAAGCGCGGGCACGTCTGCGCCCCTTAAAAACATTGTGGGCAGCGGCGAATCCGAAGCCATCGAGGCTTTAATGGCGCTGGGATACCCTGCAAGCGAAGCAGCCAAGGCCGTTTCCGCTGTTTCCGGACAGGCGACCAGGACCGATGAAATCCTGCGCCTTGCGCTTAAAAACATGGCGGGGAGGATGTAAAATGCCGATTCCCGTCTATGCTTCCACCGGCGCGTTCGTTACCCGCAAAAACAACCGAAATTACAGACTGATCGGGCCCGTCGGCGAAAAAATGTGCGCCGACGGCTTTGAATTTCTGATGTTTGATTCGTGGAACGACGAAATCAAGGAAATCAGAAGCTATTTAAAATCCACCGGACACGTTTTTCCCGTTCTTCACATGGACAAAGAAATCGGCGAAATTCTTTCCGAAAAGGGCGAAAGCGGACTTTCGCAGTCCATGCGCCTTTTTGAGCGCGACCTTGAAACGGCTGTCGCGATTTCGGCAAAAAAGCTTGTGCTTCACCTTTGGAACGGAAAATACAGCGACGCGCATTTTGACGAAAGCCTGCCCATCGCATCCGAATTCTGCGCCCTTGCCCGTTCCGCCGGCGTGACGCTTGCCATTGAAAACGTGATCCCGAAAACAGAAAAGTCCATCGACCGCCTGCTGGATATGACGGCGTTTGACGATCGGCTGCTGTTTACATACGACACAAAAATGGCGCACCTCAAAAACGAAAACCCGCTTCTTGCATCTGAAAAATACCGCCCGCTTCTTGCAGACAAAAAAATCGTCCATTTCCACATGAACGATTCCGATCCCAATGTTTATTCAGGCGGACGGCTGCAGGTGCTGCACATCGGCGAGGGCACGGTTGATTTTAAGGCCGTCTTTGCGCTTTTGAAGGAAACAGGGTATGACGGCACAGTGACCGTTGAAAGCACATCCGTCGATCCCGACGGCACGCCCCAAACCGAAAAAATGAACAGGAGCATTTTGGCCATTCGAAATGCCCTGAATTGCGGGTAAATCCCGGAAGAGAATTTGGGAAGATAAGCGCATTTAAGTCTATACAGACGGCGCTGGCAAGTGGTGAGCGCACTTTTCAATAATGATGAAAACACAAATAAAATCCGCAGGCGCTTGACACCTGCGGATTTTTTCCGTAACGAAAACAGTATACCCCGAAAGGGGCTTTTTACGCTTTTTCCTTCTTTGCGGGGATTTGCGCAAGCACGACCGCGACCAGCATAAGGCCGCAGCCGATAAACTCCTTGGTTGACATCGCCTGATTCAGAATGAGGAAACCGAAAATGGCTGAAAAAACGCTTTCCATGCTCATGACGAGGCTTGCGACGACGGGTTTACATCTTGCCTGACCCAGAATCTGAAGCGTGTAAGCGATGCCCGAGGACACAACGCCCATGTACAGAATCGGCGCCCAGGCGTTTAAAAGATCCGAAAGCGCGGGCTTGTCGAAAATCAGGGCGCAGACAGAGGACAACACGCCGCAGACCAGAAACTGGACGCAAGAAAGGCGAATGGGGTCCACTTTGTTTACCACTTCATCGACCACAATAATCTGCATGGCAAAGGCAAACGCGCACAAAAACGCATAAATATCGCCGGTGGAGACGGTAAAGCCGGGCTTTATACAAAGGAAATACATGCCGATGAGCGCAACCGCAACGCCCAGCCAAACCTGCGCGCCCACTTTCTTTTTCATAAATATGCCGAATGCAGGCACGAGCACGATGTATAAGGCAGTCAGAAACGCAACCTTACCGATGTTGGCTTTTTCGATGTTTTGAAGCTCTTCCTGCGTTTTTCCGGCGGTGTCCACGTAGGAAATGGAAAACTGCTGAAGATTGCAGGCCATGAACAGCAAAACGCCGCAAAGCGCGCCGCCGATCAGGAGGGATTTTTTGTTGTTTTTGTTCGGGTTTGGGCTCACGCGGTCAAACGTCAGAAATACGGGCACCAAAATAAGCGCGCCCAGAAGAGAACGCGCGCCGTTGAACGTAAACGGACGAACGCTGTCCGAGCCCAACGACTGGGCCACGAACGCAGAGCCCCAGGCAAGCGCCGCAAGCAGCAAAATGACGCTTCCGGGAACGGAGAATTTTTTCTTAGGCATAGGTTTCTTCCTTTATCTGTCGTGATTCTTTCCTCATTATAGACTGCTCTCAATTTTTGTCAAGTTAAAGGATAGAGGATAAAAATGTGTTCCGCGTCAAAAAAATTTCCCGATTTCATTGAATGCGGAAAAAAGGAATGATATAATAGAAAATGGATGATAAGGCAAATCAACGAATTTAATTCCTGAAAGGGGTTTATAAAATGAATTACAAGCGCGTTATTTTAAAGCTCAGCGGCGAAACCCTGCAGCCCGAAAGCAAAAAGGGCTGTTTTGATGCACAGAGAGTGGACGAGGTTGCGAAGATGCTGAAAAAGGTGCACGATCACGGCGCACAGCTTGGCATTGTCATCGGCGGCGGAAACATCTGGAGAGGCCGCTTTACCAAGGAAATGAACGGCGCAAACGCCGATCAGATGGGCATGCTTGCCACCGTCATCAACGCGCTGTGCGTGCAGGATGCGCTGGAAAGACTGGGCGTGAAGGCTGTTGTGTTTACCGCGCAGGAAATGAACCGCTTTGCCCGCCTTTATACCCGTTCAGCCGCCATCGAAGCGCTTGAATCGGGCGCGGTCGTACTTTTGGCCGGCGGCAGCGGAAATCCATATTTCACCACCGATACGGCTGCCGCTCTCAGAGCGGCGGAGCTGGATGCGGACGCGGTGTTCAAGGGAACGACCGTAGACTGCATATACGATAAAGACCCCTCAAAGTATCCCGACGCCAAGCCGCTCAAGGACGTTTCGTATGATCAGGCGGTAGAGATGCGTCTGGGCGTTATGGACACGACGGCGTTTGTCCTTTGCCAGAACCAGAAGATTCCGGAAATCCGCGTGTTTTCCATGGACGATCTTGAGAACATCGTGCGCGTGTTTGACGGCGAAGATCTCGGAACGCGCGTGCATGCATAAGGAAATGAACGTTTCATTAAGGCCCGCAAGGGAGTCGGACCGCACGCTGATTAAAAATATTTTCAATCTCTACCAGAATGAGCTTTGCGTTTATTCGGACGATTTTGATTGTCTGGACGAAAACGGCTATTTTGCGCCCGATACGGTCAGCGAAATCCTGCCTTTCGGAAACGGCGTTTTTCCTTATATCATAGAGGAAGACGGCCGTCCGGTCGGCTTTGTCATGGCGACGGACGCGTCCTATGCGCCGGATGGGTTCGATTATTGTCTGGAAGAAATTTTCCTCATTCGCAACCGGCGGAAAAAGGGAATCGCCGACATCGCCATGCGGGAGATTTTTAGAAACCGTCCCGGAAGATGGACGCTTGAAGTCTATACAAAAAACGCGCCCGCGATGTCCTTCTGGAAAAGGTTCTTGGCGGATAATGCAGAGAATACCGCGTCTTGCAGCGAAGCAGAAACGCCTTTTACGCGGTTTTTCTTCACAGTTTGCAGATAACGGAGATGGATTTATGAAAAAAAGCTTCAAACCCCGATCTTACGAAAGGCACATGTCTTTTTGGAAAGCCGCCTTTTCGGCGCTTGTATTGATCGGCATGACATTGTGCGTGTCCGGATGTTTTTCGCCCGCATACGCAGTTTCGGATTCGGCCGATGAGACGATGACAAGCGATGTATCCGTCAACGAGCAAAAGGGGCTTCTTTCGGTGTATTTTATGTCTGTCGGACGAAACGACGGCATCCTGATCCGAATGGGCGACGAATGCGCCTTTATCGACGGCGGCATGAACAACGACGTGAGAGACGCGCTTCAATATATCTCGGAGGAGCTCGGCGTTACAAAGCTCAAATATTACATCGCGACGCATGGCCATACGGATCATGTAGGCTGCGCGGGGCTTGTAATGAGCACTTTTGAAACCGAGACAATATTGTATAACAGCGATCTTCCGATCGGGACAATGATGGATAAAGCCGAAAATGAAGAAGTGCGCGGGCTGATTGAAAGGACGGATAAGCAGCTGTTTCTTTTGGGCGATACCGTAACGCTCGGCGACGCGCTGCTCACTTGCGTCGGTCCGGAAAACGTTGTGCCCCGCAGGGACAGAAAAGACGGAACGGAAAACGAAAACAGCATGATCATCCGTCTGACGTACGGAGAACACAGCTTCCTTTTGACCGCCGATGCGACCAGCGAAAAACTGCTGGATCTCCTTAAATATCATCCCGAATGGGCTCTGTGCGACGTAATCAAAGGCCCGCATCACGACAATCCCATCAACAAGGAATTTTTAAAATCCACCCAAGCGAAGTATTATGTGTATTCAACCGGGTATAAATTCATGCCGGAGGAGTGGGACATCCGTCTGGTCAAGGAAACCGGCGCGCAGGTGTTCATAACCAGCTATAACCACGCTGGATCAACGGTATTTACAACGGACGGAGAAAATCTGACGGTTCAAACGACAAATACCGCTCCTGCATGGAAGGTCGATTGTGAAAAATTGAGCCTGCAGGTGGGAAAGACCGCGCGCTGCACATATAACCCGGGAAGAAAGACGGCCGATACGCTTCACTGGACGACAAGCGATGATGGCATTGTCAGAATTGAACTGGGCGCCGGCAGAGTAAAAATCCATGCGCTTGCCCCTGGCAAATGCACGATTACCGTGACCCATTTTGACGGCTCGACGCAGGAAATCCCCGTGGAAGTCAGCGAATAAAAGCGTTTAACACAAGATCAGACCCAAAGAAGAAGGAGCCCAGCCAAAATGATTGACCGCACGCTTCCCTATTATCCGATCATGATGCTCAAAAGCGATATGGATGTCTATCCCGATTGCGCGCTCCATCCGGATTACGAATTCCAATTCTATACGCCCGAAACCGGAAAAGAGGACTGGATTCACGTGCAGTTTCTGTCCGGTCAGATCGAGAACGAAAAAGAAATCGGCGATTTGTTCGAAAGCGAATTCATGACCGATCCCGAACTTCTTCCCAGTCAGATGCTTTTCGTGCGCGACAGAAAAACAAACGAAGCCGTCGCGTCCGCCGCGCTTTGGTACGGAGATCCCTTTGGATACAAGCAAATGCGCATTCATTGGGTTGCCACGCACATTGACCATCAGGGCAAGGGGCTTTGCCGCGCAATGCTTTCGCGCCTGATGAAGCGCTATCACGAATTGAACATGTCAGGCGACGTCTTCCTGTTTTCCCAAACCTTCAGCTACGCCGCCATCTCCATCTATCAGGATTTCGGCTTTCAGCGCTACACGGGAGAAGAGCCCGCCAACTGGCACGTGGACAACTTCGAAGAAGCCCAAAAAGCTGCATGGCAAATCATCGACCGAAAAATCGAAGAATATGCAGCCAAAAAGCAATCATAACACAAATCATCCATCACGCGGCGAAGCGATATTTCGTTGAAAACGGCGCTGTCTCATTAAAAGCAAAAAACACGAAACCGGGACGGGAAACCCGTCCCCTACAACGGAAACACGATGGTTTCTTCC
>JAZSFI010000581.1:0-3216 GCA_045532135.1 Clostridia bacterium
GTCTGAAGCTGCTCTTTAAAAGCATATCAACCTTTGCCCTTGCATTTTCCGTGATTTTTCCGCCTGCATCCAGTCCGTTTAAAATGACATCGCTTCCAAGGTTAGACGTCATAATGATAATAGCGTTTTTAAAATCAACGCATCTTCCCTGCGAATCCGTAAGCCGTCCGTCATCCAAAAGCTGCAGAAGTGTATTGAACACATCTGGGTGCGCCTTTTCGATTTCATCAAACAACACGACCGAATACGGCTTTCTGCGAACGGCTTCCGTCAGCTGACCGCCCTCTTCATATCCGACATAGCCGGGCGGCGCTCCGATCAGACGGGAAACAGAGAACTTCTCCATGTATTCGGACATGTCAATTCTGACCATCGCCTTTTCATCGTCAAACAGCGCTTCTGCAAGCGCCTTGGCAAGCTCTGTTTTGCCAACGCCAGTAGGACCTAAAAACATGAATGAGCCTACCGGACGATTCGGATCCTGTATGCCTGCGCGGGAGCGAAGCACAGCTTCCGCAACGCGAGTAACCGCATCGTCCTGGCCAATCACCCGCTTATGAAGCGCTTCGTCAAGCCGCAACAGTTTTTCGCGCTCCGATTCCATCAGACGCGATACGGGAATGCCCGTCCATCTTGCAACGATTCGGGATATCTCATCCTCCGTAACGCGGTCTCGTAAAAGTGTTCTCTCGTTTTTGTTTCTTTCAATCGTTTCCTCAGCGTCTTTAAGCGACTGAACAAGCCCCGGAAGCACGCCGTATTTAAGCTCGGCCGCTTTGTTCAGATCATATTCCCGTTCGGCGTTCTGAATCTGTGCGTTTATTCCGTCGATTTTTTCGCGCAGAGACTGAATGTTTGCAATTGCCGCCTTTTCATTTTCCCAGCGCGCCTTCATCTCGTTAAACTCGTCGCGCTTTTCATAGAGTTCTTTTTGAACCTTCTGAAGCTGCTCGGCGTTCTTCCTGTCCTCCTTGTCGTGACTGAGCGCGACTTCCTCGATTTCAAGGCGCATGATCGTGCGGCGGATTTCGTCCATTTCCTGCGGCATGGAATCCATCTCGGTGCGGATCATTGCGCAGGCTTCATCCACAAGATCAATGGCCTTATCGGGAAGGAACCGATCGGAAATGTAGCGGTTGGAAAGCACCGCTGCAGCAACGAGGGCCGGATCGCTGATTTTCACGCCATGGAAGATTTCATACCGCTCTTTGGTGCCTCGCAGAATGGAAATCGTATCTTCAACCGTTGGTTCGTCCACCATCACAGGCTGAAAACGCCTTTCAAGCGCAGCATCTTTTTCAATATATTTTCGGTATTCGTCCAAAGTCGTTGCGCCTACGCAATGCAATTCGCCTCTTGCAAGCAAGGGTTTTAAGAGGTTTCCGGCATCCATGCTGCCTTCGCTTCTGCCCGCGCCGACAATAGTATGCAGTTCATCGATAAACAGTATGATTTTTCCATCGCTTTCCCTGATTTCAGAAAGCACCGCCTTGAGACGTTCTTCAAATTCACCTTTGTATTTTGCGCCCGCAATCAGCGCGCCCATATCGAGGGAGAAAAGCTGTCTGTCCTTGAGAGAAGAAGGTACGTCTCCCCGTATTATGCGCTGGGCAAGCCCTTCTGCAATCGCGGTTTTGCCGACGCCGGGTTCGCCGATCAAGACGGGATTGTTCTTTGTTTTTCTTGACAGAATCCGGATGACGTTTCTGATTTCATTGTCTCTTCCGATCACGGGATCAAGCTTCTGCGCTTTCGCAAGCTCCGTAAGATCCTGTCCATATTTTTTCAGCGCCTCATATGTGTTCTCCGGGCTGTCCGTCGTCACGCGAACATTTCCCCTGACTTCCATAAGCGCTTTGAGCACCTTATCCTTCGTAATGGAAAATTTTTCAAAAACCGCCTTCATGCCGCGCGATGATTTTTCAAGCAACCCCAAAAACAGATGCTCCACCGACACATATTCGTCCTTCATGTGCGCGGCTTCTTCCTCCGCTTTCTGAAGCGCTTCATTTACATCCATTGAAATGTAAACGCGGTCATTTGCCCTTCCGTTGGACATTAGCTTTGGAATTTCCGAAATCGACTTTTCAAGAACTCTTAAAACATTCTCAGGCTCGGCATTCAGCTTTTTCAATATCTCAGAAATCAAACCGCCGTCCTGCGAAATCAGCGCATAAAGAAGGTGCGCCTGCTCAATTTGCTGGTTGGAATGCGAAAGCGCGGTATTCTGCGCAAGCTGCAATGCTTCCAGCGATTTTCTTGTGAATTTTTCTGCATTCATATGTGCATCCTCCTCATCGGAAGTCTTTGACTTTGACCATCTTTGACTATTATATCCATTCTTTGATCTTCTGTCAATAGTAAAGCGAAAAAAATCTTCCGATCGGCCAATCGGCGATCACACGCCGCAAAGCGCTTAAAAACGCAGGACGCTTTTGCGTATTCATGCATACAAGTTCAAATGAAGCGATTTCATTCCCGTCTGCAATCACATGTATTGTGCCTGCCCTCTGACCTTCGCAGACAGGCAGCGCCAAATCAAGCATCCGAATTTCCGTTTGAACATTTTCCCCTTCTTTGATCGGCGCCTGCACCGTTTCCCTGCATCCGATTTCAATCTCCTTACCGCCCGCAAAAACCGTCTTCACCACTTCGCCTTCTTCATGAAAAACAACCCTGTCGTACATTTGAAATCCTGCGTCCAATATTTTTTCAGCTTCATTAAACCAGTCCGCGCAGTTCAAAACGCATCCGACCAGCGTCATCCCTTCCCTTTCCGCCGCAAACACAAGGCATCTTCCCGCCTTCTTCGTATACCCCGTCTTTACGCCGATTGCGCCCTCATAATCTGAAAGAAGCTTGTTCTTATTGGTCAGCACCCGTTCATACTCATGATCCGCCCACGGTATCGTTCTTTTCTTTGTCGATACGATTTTTCTGAATTCCTCCATTTTAAGCGCCTCTTTTGTAATCAGCGTGATTGCTCTGGCGCTTGCGCCGTTTCCGCCTTCGTCAAGACCGTTGGGCGTTGTGAAATACGCATCCGCGCCCAGTTTTTGTGCGCGCGCGTTCATCAGATAAGCAAATTCTTCCGAAGATCCCGAAATGTGCTCGGCAATCGCAACGGCTGCGTCGTTTCCGCTTCGAAGCATAAGGCCATAAGTCGGAGGCCAAGCGGTCTTAGGAAGACAATTAGGAAAACCACCTCCTTGGCTC
>JAZSFI010000522.1:0-2733 GCA_045532135.1 Clostridia bacterium
AAGCCAAGCCCGCTGAAGCCGCTGCCCCCGCAGCCGCGCCGAAGGCCGAGAACGGATACGAGGACATCAAGTTCTCCGGCATCCGCAAGGTCATTGCCAAGTCCATGGTCACTTCTCTTTCCACCATGGCGCAGCTCACCAACCATCATTCCTTCGACGCGACCGCCATTCAGGCGTTCCGCAAGGAGTGCAAGGCTGCCGGCGGCGACGTTGCCGGCATCACCCTGGGCGACATGGTTCTCTATGCCGTATCCAGAACGCTTCTTAACCACAAGGACTTAAACGCCAACATGATCGGCGACGATACGCTCCGCCGTTTTGAGCATGTCAACCTCGGCGTTGCCGTCGATACCCCCAGAGGCCTTATGGTTCCCACCATCTTCAATGCCGACACCAAGAGCCTTCTTGAGATCAGCAAGGAAGTCAAGTCCCTGGCAGAAGCAGCCCGCTCCGGAGCCATCAGCCCCGACCTTCTTGCGGGCGGCACCTTCACCGTATCCAACCTCGGTTCGACCGGCGTTGAAATGTTTACGCCCGTCATCAACCCGCCGCAGACCGGTATTCTCGGCGTATGCGGAATCACCCAGCGTGTCCGCGAGGTAAACGGCCAGATGACCATTTATCCCGCCATGGGCCTGAGCCTCACTTACGACCACAGAGTTGTGGACGGTTCTCCCGCGAGCAAGTTTGTAAGCGAACTGTGCAAGAATCTTGAAAAATTCACCCTTCTGTTAGCCAAATAAACCTTATTGGAGGGAAAAGATATGGAACTTTTTGATCTGATCGTCATCGGCGGCGGTCCCGGCGGATATCTGGCTGCGGAACGCGCTGCGCAGGGCGGACTCAAGGTTTGCCTGTTTGAAAAGCGCGCGCTGGGCGGCGTTTGCTTGAATGAAGGCTGCATTCCCACCAAAACGCTGCTGAATTCTGCAAAGCTCTATCGTCATGCGACGGAGAGCAAGAATTTTGGCGTTACCGCTGAAAACGTAAAGTTTGACCATGCGCAGGTTATCAAGCGCAAGGCGAAGGTTGTCAAAATCCTCGTATCCGGCGTTGGCATGACTATGGATTCTCATAAGGTCAACGTCGTTACGGCTCCTGGCGAGATTCAGGGCAAGGAAGACGGCAAATTCAAGGTTGTAGCTGAAGGCAAGGCATATCATGCCGACCGTCTCATCATCGCCACCGGCTCCGAAGCCGTTGTTCCGCCGATTCCCGGCGTGAAAGAGGGCGTTGAAAGCGGTTTTGTAACCACCAACCGTGAAATCCTCGATATGACCGAGCTTCCGAAGACCCTCGCCGTGATCGGTGGCGGCGTAATCGGCCTTGAAATGGCATGCTACTTTGCTTCTGTCGGCGTAAAGGTTACCGTCATCGAAATGATGAAGAAGATTGCCGGTCCCACCGACAACGATATCTGCAAGGTTCTCATGGCTGAATATGCCAAGAGGGGCATGGAATTCAAGCTCGAAGCCAAGGTTCTTGAAGTCAAGCCCGGCATCGTTGTCTATGAAGACAAGGACGGAAAGCACGAGCTTGCAACGGATAAGGTGCTTCTCTCCGTTGGCCGCAGAGCTTCCACCAGAGGCATTGGTCTTGAGTCCATCGGCGTAGAGCTTAACCGCGGCGCGATCGTGACTGACGATAAGCTCATGACCAACGTTCCCAACGTATATGCTGTCGGCGACTGCAACGGAAAAGTCATGCTTGCGCACACCGCTTATCGCGAGGCCGAAGTTGCGGTCAACAATATCCTTGGCAAGAAGGATGTAATCCGCTACGAGTGCATTCCTTCCGTCATATACACCGATCCCGAAGTTGCCTCTGTCGGCGACACCAAGGAAGCCTGCATTGCCAAAGGTATGAATGTCAAGGAAGTAAACGTTCCCATGATGTATGCAGGCCGTTATGTTGCTGAAGTTGACGGCGGCAAGGGCTTCTGCAAGGTCGTATACGATCTCGACAGAAAGCGCGTGGTCGGCGTTCACATGGTAGGCTCTTATGCCTCCGAAATGATTCTCTCCGCCGCTATGATGGTCGACACCGAGCTTCCGGCGGACAGACTCAAGAAATTCGTATTCCCGCATCCCACCGTTTGCGAAGTCATCCGCGAAGCGATCTTCAAGCTGTAAGCAAAAGAATATAAGGAGTGACACGTTATGCCTAAATCTTTGTACTACGGACCCAGTGAGATCCGCGCAAAGTCCATCATCACCTTTGAGGACATCCCCGTAAACGTATACAATAAGACGGTCGCTGAAGAGCGCGCCAACTTCAAGGATGACGAACTCGTTCGCATCTATCGCGACATTACCATCCTTCGTGAGTTCGAAAGCATGCTCACTTCCATCAAGACCCAGTCCGTTTATAACGGCGTAGAGACTACCTATCCCGGCCCCGCCCACCTGTCCGTCGGTCAGGAAGCCGCTTGCGTAGGTCAGGCTTACCTCATGACGCCCAACGATTATCAGTTCGGTTCTCACCGTTCCCACTCCGAGATCCTCGCCAAGGCCCTTTCTTCCATCGAGAAGCTTTCTGACGAAGAACTTCTTAAGATCATGGAGAATTTCTTAGGCGGCAGCTGCCTGCGCGCAGTTGAAAAGATGGGCGCTTGCAACTCCGTTAAGGAACTCGCCATCCGCTTCATCCTTTACGGAACGCTCTCTGAAATCTTTGCCCGTAAGACCGGCTTCCACATGGGCATGGGCGGAAGCATGCACGCTTTCTTCCTTC
>JAZSFI010000568.1:0-2720 GCA_045532135.1 Clostridia bacterium
GGAACTCAATGTTATCGGCTGGGCGCTTCAGCAGTTTATCAATACCGGCGTAATTGTAATTGTTATATTGTTCCAGCCTGAGCTCAGGCGTACGCTTGTACAGATCGGAAGAAGATCGACCCTCACCCATTCCGCGAGCAAAACCAAGGCGAAAAGCGCGGATGAATGCGTTTGCGCCATCGTTCAGGCCATGACCAACATGAGCAGAAAACGCATCGGCGCATTGATTGTCATCGAACGAAAAACCGGCCTTCGCGAATTTGAGGAAACCGGCACGCTGATTGATGCGGAAATCACCGCGCCTTTAATCGAAAATATTTTTGAACCCAATACGCCGCTTCACGACGGAGCGACGATTATCAGAAACAGACGCATCCGCGCTTCCGCGTGTATCCTTCAGCTTTCGGATGATCCCACCATTTCCAAGGAACTCGGAACGCGCCACCGCGCTGCAATCGGCATCACCGAAACGACAGACGCAATATCTTTGATTGTTTCCGAAGAAACGGGCATCATCTCCATGGCGCGTGAGGGCAAGCTCACCCGATATATCGACAATAAAGCCCTCACCCAAATTCTTACCGAACTGTTTTCAAGCGACAAAATGTCTCAGACGAGAAGAACGTATCATCTGAAGACCAACGGAAAAGCCAAAAGAGAAGTGAAGTCAACCGGTGATACCTGAGGAGGCGCATAAATTGAAATTTTTGAGCGGATCCAAAATCCCGGAGTGGCTTCAGACCGTAAAGGAAGCGCTCCTCAATCGGATTTTTCTGAAAATCATAAGCGTAGTGCTTGCGCTTATCATATGGGCGTATATCATTGATACCACGCCGAATCTTACAAGATCCAGATATGTGGAGGATTTAAGCATCTCCGTTTCCGGCACAACAACGCTGAATAATTACGGTCTGGCGCTGGCGACGGATGTATATCAGGAATTTCAGGGCGTGATTGACGCCAATGTTGAAGTGTCGCAGAAGGAATATTCGCATGTTTCCCGCGATACGATGTCCGTATTTCTGGACGTCAGCAATGTCCGTTCCGCAGGCCTTCACGAAATTCCTTTGACTGCGACTTCTGCGCACGGAACGGTCACTAACATTTACCCCGAAGCCCTCACCGTAAAAATCGAGTATCTGGATACGCGCGAGGTGCCGATTGAAGTTGAAATGACCGGCGCGAGAAAAGACAATTTTTGGTATTCCGTAAACGAGCAAAGCGTCAATCCCCAGACGATTACAATTTCGGGACCTGCATCCATTGTCCAGAATGCCACAAGCGCGATAGCAAGTCTTGATATTACAGGGCAGGAAAATTCCTTCAGACGCGCGTCGATTCTTAGGATTCAGGATGCCAACGGTGAAGCGGTCGATACCCGCCTTCTGACGAGATCCTCCAGCACCTGCTCCGTAAGCGTGGATGTTTATCCCATAAAGGAAATCCCGGTTACTGCTGATGCAAGTCAGATTATTGTTGCTGAAGGATATGAAATCGCCGAAATCACATTCCAGCCCGCGGCGATCACAATTGCCGCCCAGAGTGCGCTTTTGGACGGCATTGATGAGATCCCGGTTGAAATTCCCGATAATATGCCGGTTCTCAGCAAAACCTATACCATGCGCCTCTCCCTTTCAAAGCTTCCCGACTTTAAATTTATGTCCACCAATCAGGTGTATATGACCATCACCTTGAAGGAGAAAATTGTTTCCGATGCAGTCAACAATATAAAAATCAATACGCTGGGGCTTTCCGAGGGTCTGAAAGCGGATATGGCTCCGGAGTATGTTTCCGTGATGATCACGGGCGCGTATTCAAAGGTCAAAGCGCTGACGAATGAAAAAGTATATGTATATGTGGATTTAACCGATCTTGCGTGCGGAAAATATCGCTTGCCCGTATACATCGGGAACAATTCCGAGCTTTCATTCGACTTAATTACACCGCAGTATATTGATGTTACAATTTCCGATCCATAATATGGTATTTTGGAAATTCCCGGAGGCGTAAGATGACGAACAACGGCTTTGCCGCCGATTTTCTTCAAATTTTGCTTGGCTGGCTTCAAAGCCTGTTTAACGGCGTATGGGCGCTGTTCAGCGGCGGAAGCGGCGGAAGCTTGCTCAGATGGTTTTCGGAAAACTGGCTGGGTCTTCTTGTGGTGCTTTTGATTTTCGGAATTGTCACAGATGTACTGGTTTACCTGATTCGATGGAGACCGTTTTGGTGGTGGTTCAGAAAAAAACGCATGGTTATCGATGACGAAGCCTATGACGATTATATGGGCGTAAAAGTCACGAAGACTCAAGATGGCCGATACGTTGTTCCTTCAACGATTGTAAAGCGCAATCGGAAAAGAGAAAAAGACGACTTTGGAGACGAAGATGTTTTCGAAGTGAAGAAAAAGAAAAAAGTCCGCGACCCATTTGAAATTGACGAGAGAAACAACCGAATCAAAACCGGGAATAAGAATGCCCCAAGGAGAAAAGTTTAAGATGAGTGTCACGGAAGCGATCATTTCTGTATATCCTTTTGTGATTGCGTTTTTATTTCTTTTAACATTCATTGTCGCGCTTTTTGCATATTTTGCACGCGTGTTCATGCTCTATACAGGCATTCGAAAAATCGATATATTCCTTTACGGCATTGATGATGTGAGGCGGATCCGTGTCCTTGGGGTCTGAAAGCATGATGTTGTCATGAATGATCATAGTGACGAG
>JAZSFI010000598.1:0-6309 GCA_045532135.1 Clostridia bacterium
CCGCATCTCCGGCTCCGGCTCGATGACAGGCGACGTGACGGCAAACAGCGTGCACATTTCGGGAAGCGGCAGAAGCGAATCGATCGAAGCCGGGGAAATCAAGGCTTCCGGTTCGTTCCATGCAGGCGGATGCGTGAAGGCGGGCGAAATTCACGTAAGCGGTTCTGCGCACATCGGCGGCGCAATCGAAGCAGGCGAAATCCGCATATCGGGCGCATTTCATGCAAACGACGTAATCTCAGCAAAAACCGTGCGCGTTTCCGGCAGCATGCACGCGGAAAGCGGAGTCGAAGCGGACAACGCGATCATTTCGGGCGCAGCGCACATCAAAGGTCTTCTGAACGCAGAAAGCATCGAAATCAACTTAAACGGCGCAAGCAGGATCAGCGAAATCGGCTGCGAACGAATTGCCGTCAAAAAAACAGGGGCGCCGTCCTTCAGCTTTTTCAACATTTTCAAAATGAATATCGGTTCAAAAAGCCTGACGGCCAATTCCATCGAAGGCACGGAGGTTTTCCTCGAAAACACAATCTGCCCCGTTGTCCGCGCTAAGAATGCGGTCGTCGGCGAAGGCTGCGAAATCGGGCGCATCGAATACGAAGATACCCTCGAAATTCATCCTTCCGCCGCCGTTAAAGAAAAGGTCAAAATATAAAATTATAAAAACCTCTTTCCTATTCGTACAAAGCGATATATAATAGAAAAAAGCGCCAAAGGGGATGACGGCATGATCGTGCGTTTACAACCTGCCAAAGCGGAGGACGCCGTGCGCCTTACCGACATGCAAACGCGCGCCTTTATGCCTCAGGTTCATATACGCGGCGGTTTTGAAACCAGCCCCGCAGCGGAAACGCCGGACAGAATGCTGGAGCGAATCACATCCGCAAAGTCGCATTCCTTCATTATTATAGCGGATAATGTGTATGCAGGCATGATCCGCATAAAAGAACTGGGCGACGGCGCATACAAGATAAGCCCCATTTTCGTTCTGCCGGAATTTCAGAATCAGGGCGTCGGTCAAAAAGCCATGTCTCTTGCGGAAGAAATGTTTCCATCCGCCCGCCTCTGGACGCTTTTCTGCGTCCGCGAGGAAGCAAAAAACGTGTATTTTTATGAAAAACTGGGATTTCGGAAAACCGGTTACGAACGGAAGCTTGATGAAAACATCACACTGATCGGCTATGAAAGAAGGAAAAACACATGATTCGTTTTGAATGCGACTATCTGGAGGGTGCGCATCCGAAAATTATGGAGGCGCTCATTGCCACAAATCTTGAGCAGCACTGCGGCTACAGCGAGGACGAAATCTGCGATGAAGCCCGCGGGCTTATCAAAAAGGCCGTCGGAAACGAAAACGCGGATGTACATTTCCTGGTCGGCGGCACGCAGGCGAATCTCACCGTAATCGCCTCGGCTCTTCGCGCGCATCAGGGCGCGCTTTGCGCGGACACCGGCCACATCGCCGTTCACGAAACGGGCGCAGTCGAGGCAACGGGCCACAAATGCATTTCTCTCCCTTCCGAAAACGGAAAAATCAGCGCCAGGCAGATTGCAGATTATGTGGATCAGCACTTTGCGGACGCATCCTTTGAGCACATGGTTCAGCCCGGCATGGTGTATATTTCCCACCCCACGGAGTTCGGAACGCTGTATAGCCTTAAAGAGCTCACCGAGATTTCCGAAACGTGCAAGGAAAAAGGACTTTTCCTGTTTGTGGACGGCGCGCGCCTCGGCTACGGTCTCATGACGCCGGGTACGGACGTAACCCTTTCGGATCTTGCCCGATTAACAGACGTTTTCTACATCGGCGGCACCAAGGTCGGCGCGCTGTTCGGAGAAGCCGTCGTTATCATGCATCCTGCGCTCAAGCGCGATTTCCGCTATCTCATCAAGCAAAAGGGCGGCATGCTGGCGAAGGGTCGTCTGCTCGGCGTTCAGTTCAAAACGCTGTTCACCGATAACCTCTACTTTGAAATCAGCGCTCACGCAATAAAACTTTCCGAAAAAATCCGAAACGTCTTAATTGAAAAAGACATTCCTTTCCTCGTTCCCTCCCCCACCAATCAGCTGTTCCCGGTGATCGAAAACAGCAAGCTTTCAAAGCTCAAGGAAAAATACACCTTCTCCACCTGGGCGAAGGCGGACGACAACCACACCGCCATCCGCATCTGCACCAGCTGGGCCACAAAGGAAGAAAATGTGGATGAGCTGATAAAAGACATCAAAGCATTGTAATCTATTCATGTCTTGACAAAAAAACAAAAGCGTGCTATCATTCCGCGTTGGACGGTGACAGTATGAAAGCAGATCATTTATGCGGCAAATATATCAAGCAGATTCATGATGAACTTGAGAAGAGAGCAAACGCTACGCTGTTTTCCCGAAATCTCACCCTCGCACAGATGCATGTGCTGATGGAGCTGGATTCTGCGCCGGAACATCGACTGAGTTTGAAACAGCTTGAAAGCGTACTCCACGTTGCACAGCCAACAACCGCGGGAATCGTCAAACGGCTGGAGCAAAAACATTATGTGGTATGTTTTACGGATGAAAACGACCATAGGGCAAAGCAGGTAACGATCACAGACGAGGGACTTGCTTGCTGTAAGGATGCTCAGCTGCAAGTCGAAGATATGGAAAATCATCTTTTTTCCGTGCTGACAGAAGAAGAAAGAGCAATGTTTCAGTCCATGCTGAAAAAAGTCTGTGAAAAATAATCAGTATGCTCGCTTCATGCGGGCATTTCTGTTGCAGATAACAATAGCACGCTATTAAATATGCCATTATCAAGGAGGAAAACAATCATGGAAATGACAAAAGAACTGGAAATATTCCGCAGTGCGCCGGTCAACAAGGCTGTTCTAAAAAACGCCATACCGGCAATGATTGCCATGCTGATGGTGCTAATCTACAATCTGGCAGACACATTCTTCGTAGGACTGACCCGCGACGCATATCAGGTAGCCGCCGTATCGATGGCAACTCCGGTATTTCTCATCTTTATGTCCGTAGGTACGATTTTTGGTATCGGAGGTACGTCGGTCATTTCCCGCGCATTGGGCGAAGGCAAAATGCACTATGCAAAACAGGCTTGTTCTTTCTGCATGTGGGGCTGTATCGCCGTCGGCGTAACGCTCAGCGCAGCATTTCTCATTTTCATGGAGGAAATCCTGAAGCTGATGGGAACCAGCGCGGATACTTATACGCACGCAAAATCCTATCTTACCATTGTCACTTACAGCGGTCCGTTTGTCTTAATCGCCAACTGCTTTTCCAATGTGATCCGCGCCGAGGGACAGGCAGGTAAAGCAATGATGGGACAGCTGTTGGGCAATCTTCTCAATATAATCCTTGATCCGGTCATGATTCTGTGGTTCGGCTGGAATATCACAGGCGCCGCCGTCGCAACCGTCACCGGCAACGTATTTGCCGCTTGTTACTATATTTTGTATTTTCTTCGAAAAAAATCCATTCTCAGTATTCATCCCAAGGATTTCTCAATGCGCAACAAAATCTGCAGCGGCATTCTTATAATCGGCATCCCCGCTTCTTTCGGCTCTTTACTGATGAGCATTTCTCAGATCATCACGAATGGTCAGATGGCGCTGTTTGACGATATGGCTGTAGCAGGTATCGGCGTTGCCTCCAAAGTAACAATGATCACCGGCATGATCTCAATCGGCTTCGGTCAGGGCGTGCAGGCCCTTCTGGGCTACTGCGTCGGCGCAAATCTGTGGAATCGCTTCAAGAAGGTCATGCGCTTTTCTGTTGTTTTTTCGCTCTGTCTCAGTCTGGTTTTAACCGCATTGTGCTATCTTCTGACCGATACAATCGTCAGTGCTTTCCTCTCAGAACGCGAAGCCTTTGACTATGCGGTCGCTTTTGTCAGAATTCTTCTGACCACCAGCTTCCTGTTCGGCGTATTTTATGTGCTGGTCAATGCCATTCAGGCCGCCGGCGCGGCAACGCCAGCGCTCATCATTAATCTCAGCCGTCAAGGCATCATCTATATCCCCGCCCTGTTTGTACTCAAGTCAGCAATGGGCGCCAACGGTCTTGCATGGGCGCAACCCGTAGCCGATCTGCTTTCCACCATTCTTGTCGTGATCCTCTATGTTATCACTTTCAGAAAAATGGAGCATACGGCAAATGCATTTTCCGAAAAATGATTATCAGGTGATTGTTTATGACAACCATGTGCGATAGCCGAATTTCTATTTTTTCGCTTTAAGCAAACCAAACGTTCCGGGCGCACTTCAAAAGCGTCCGGGCATTTTCTTTTTTGGGAAATTCATGTATACTATTTTCAAACCATGCAACAAAACGCGCGTCCCGATTGTGTTATAGGTGAAAGGAGGTGGCGGACATGATGAAACGGTCGCTGCGTACGGGCGATCCGGTTCACGAGACCATCCAAAGGTATTCTGACATGGTGTACCGCCTTGCATTTGCCAGAACGCAAAACCGATTCGACGCGGAAGATATTTATCAGGACGTGTTCATGAAGCTGTTTTCAGAGGAAAGATGCTTTGAAAGCGAAGAACATAAAAAAGCGTGGCTCATAAAAACCACGGTGAACATGTCCGTAAACCTATTAAAAAGCGCGTGGCGCAGATATACGGTGTGCGAAAATGAAAATCTTCCCGTTCATAACGGTATAAGCGCAAACCCCGACAGGGAAAAAGTGATGGCCGCGCTTAAATCGCTTTCCGAAAAATACAGGGTGGTATTGTACCTTCATTATTACGAGGAATTGTCTACGGACAAAATCGCCGAAATCACCGGCGCAAGCCCGACGGCCGTGAGATCGCAATTAATGCGCGGCCGCAGAAAACTCAAACGCATGATTGAAGACAAGGAGGTGGACTAAATCATGCCGAAGGACGCAATCCGCGATCTGTTTGATTCCGTGACTCCGGATGCTTCAATCGTCCTGAAAACGGAAAGGGAGATCAACAATATGCTCAATAGAAAAAATGAAAAACGCAGCATTTCTTTAAGAGCCGCAGCCATTGCCCTTGCTGCATGCCTCATTCTGACCGGAACCGCATTTGCCGCGTTGAACGCATCCGGCATTCTTGAAAGGCTTTTCCCGAACGGAAACATCAGTAAACAGGCAAAAGACAGCGTGGTCAAAAATGCTGCGCAGGCAACGCAAAACGGAATTACCCTGAATCTGGACGAATACCTGATCGATCATAACACCATGCATCTGGGCTGGACGGTAAGCTCCGAGCGCGAAAGGGACGTATTTTACACGACAGCTTACGAGCTGAACTATACAAATCCTGCCGATGAAGTTCTCGCAGAAAACAGCATCGGCGGACATTACGGTTCCCATTCTTCCATTGACGTCGGAAACGACATGATGGTGCACCTTTCCAAAAACGCCCCCGCTTACTCAGGCTTTACCGATTACGGCTATAACGGAAGCCTCATGTCGCCTGTTCACGCGAAAGTCATCATCCGCGCATATGAAACCGACTGCGAAATTGCCGATGTCGTTCAGGTTATGGATCTGTATGAACCCGACAGCGAAATTGTCAAAAACCTTGAAAAAGAAAAAAAGGTGGCGGTCGATGCGCTTCACAGATCGACCATCGGCGGATACAGCGCATTCATCAGCGCACGTGACAAACGCCTGAAGGAAGGCATGGATATCGATGAAGCGTCCGAACTCGCCCTTGTCGAATCCGGTGTATTCAGAGAAATAGCCTGCCTCGAGGTCGCTGTCACTATCCAGCCCGGTCAGGCGCCCGTTGCGCGCTATTCCCTCACAGAGCCGATGCATTTCTCACTTTCAGACAAGACCGTTATTCTGAAAACGCTCGCCATTGACTCTGCCTCCACCATCATCGAATATGACGTCATCACCGCCTCTAACGCAAATTCCATTCTGAAAGACGGTCTTTCCTACATTCTCTTTGATCAGAACGGAAATCCCCTGACCGCCGATTGCTATATCGGAATGGAGGGCGGAGAAAAAGAAGCGTTGCCCGACGGAAGACGCGTATGGAACATCATCCACAGCGGAAATCCCATTCCCGAAGACGTAAATGCAATCACCTTCGTGCCCAAGGGAACGCTTGAACGGATGGAAATGGAAGCATCCAACGATTATTTTATGCGGATTAAGGAAAACACAGATGCAAACGCGTGCTTTACAGTAAATCTCGCCGAATAATCATCGGTTACAGAGCACGCTGCCAACCCCCAGTTTGTTGCTACTGTGTATAATACTAACGTTTCATCCAATCGTAGGGCGGGGGTCTGCTCCCGCCGTTTTTCGTTTCCGTGCGTTTTTCCGGC
>JAZSFI010000239.1:0-2091 GCA_045532135.1 Clostridia bacterium
TCGACCGCGATATGGACGCCATCAACGCCGCAACCAAAAAGCTTTTGTCCGTCTGCCCGGGGAAGGAAAACAATTTCACGCTCCTTCACGGGAATTTTCACGACGCAAAAGCGCTTTTGGAAGCCGTCGGCATCACAAAAGTCGACGGCGTTTTGCTCGATCTGGGCGTATCCAGCTATCAGCTGGACGCGCGTGAAAGAGGTTTTTCCTATCACGACGACGCGCCGCTGGATATGCGCATGGACGCCTCTCAATCGTTTAACGCCCGAAACATCGTAAACGAATGGGACGAAAAGGATATCAGCCGCATTCTCCGCGATTACGGCGAGGAAAACTGGGCGGTTCAGATTGCGCGTGTAATCGTTGACAGGCGAAAGCTTTCGCCCATTGAAACCACCAGCCAGCTGGTTTCCATCATCGATGCGGCGATTCCGAAAAAATTCCGTGCAAAAGACAATTCCCATCCCGCGAGGCGCACATTTCAGGCGCTTCGAATCGCAGTCAACGACGAGCTTGAACCGCTTACGCCCGCCATCAACGATCTTGTGGATATGCTGAATCCCCAAGGGCGCATCGCCGTCATCGCGTTCCACTCCTTAGAGGACAGGCTCGTCAAAAACGCCTATCAGACGCTTCAGAATCCCTGCACGTGCCCAAAGCAGTTCCCGGTGTGCGTGTGCGGAAAAAAGCCGCTTGTCAAAATCATCACCAGAAAGCCCATCGTTTCGGGCGAAGAAGAGTTGAAAGAGAATCCGCGCGCGCGCAGCGCGACGCTTCGAGTTGCCGAAAGGATACTACCCGCATGATCGACCGACTGAATCTTCCCTCGGGCGAAGTTCGCCTGCCCGCCTTTTTTCCGGACGCGACGTACGGAGCCGTTCGCGCAGCCGGTTTTGAAGACGTGTACGACGCAGGTCTTCACGGCCTTGAAATGAACAGCTATCACTTATATTCCAAACCCGGCGCGCGACTGATCAAGTCGCTCGGCGGGTTGCGCGCTTTTACCGGCTTCAAGGGCGCAATTCTGACCGATTCCGGCGGATTTCAGCTTTACTCCATGATCCGCGAAAATGCGGAATACGGCGAAATCCGTGAAAAGGAAATTTTGTTCAGACCCGACAGAGGTCAGGAAAAAATGCATTTTACGCCCGAAAAGTGCATCCAGGCGCAGTTTATGTACGGAAGCGACATCATGATGGCGCTGGATCTGTGCACGCACCCGGACGATCCGATTGAAGCGCAGGAAAAAAGCGTGAATCTCACGATCAAATGGGGCAAGCGCTGCCGCGAGGAATACGACCGGCTTGTTAAAGGCGTAAAAGGTCCGCGCCCGCTTCTTTTCGGCATCGTTCAGGGCGGAAGAAACGCTTCTCTTCGCATGGAATGCGGAAAGAAGCTGGAGGAAATCGGCTTTGACGGCTATGGTTTCGGCGGATGGCCTACCGATGAAAACGGAAAAATCCTCTACGACGTTCTTCAGATGGCGGCAGACGCCATGCCGGATAACAAAGTGAAATACGCCATGGGCGTAGGAAGGCCGGAAGAGATCGTAAATCTTGTAAAAATGGGCTATTCTCTCTTCGACTGCGTAATTCCGACCCGCGAAGCGCGCCACCAGCGACTGTATGTCTTTAACGACGGCATGGATACGCCGGACGGCGTGCGCGTGCCCGACGGAAAGTTCTACCGTTTCCACTACGCCATGGACGATGAACACATCAGAAGCGGCGATCCCGTGGATAAAACGTGCGACTGCGCGCTTTGCAGAAATTACTCCAAGGCGTACCTTACGCATCTGTTTAAAGTCGGCGACAGCCAGGCTCTGCGCCTTGCAACCGCCCACAATCTCCGCTTTTACGGAAGACTCATGGAGCAGATTCGAAATGGACAATAGGACAGAAAAAGCCTTAAACGACCTCTTAACCTCCAAAAAGTACGCGGACATCTGTCCGGACACGGTCAAAAACGCATTTGTGGAACAGACCAGGCGGCACGGAAAACTGAAGGACGCAGACAAAGCCGCCAGAGCTCATCTGCACGCCATCACCGGCGCGTTCATTTCGCCCGACGAGCTGAAAAACGCCAAAAAAG
>JAZSFI010000191.1:0-1837 GCA_045532135.1 Clostridia bacterium
AGCGTTCCGCATTCCGGGCAGTTTTTGGGCGGAAGGTCGAGGCCGCAGGTATACTCCTTGGGCACGTCAAATTCATAATGCTTGCACTTGGGGCAGGCGTAATACGGCGGTAGCGCATCGACCTCCGTGATGCCCGCAAGCTTTGCGACAAACGACGATCCGACCGAACCGCGGGAGCCCACGATGTAGCCGTCGGACAGAGATTTTGCAACGAGCTTGACCGCGATCATGTAAAGGGTCGAAAAACCGTAGCCGCAGATGGAGCCAAGCTCCTTATCGAGGCGCTTTCTGACAAGATCGGGAAGCGGATCGCCGAAGATGTCGCGCGCTTTGTTTTCGCACATGTCGCGAAGGTTCTGTTCCGCATCCTCCCAAAGCGGCTGGAACGTATCGCCGCCGTCGGGCGCCTTCATAAACAGATCCTTTATGTGTTCCACGCGGTCTGCAATCTCGTTGGGCGCTTTGATAACGACATTGTACGCCTCCTCTTTTCCGAGATATTCAAATTCCCTGAGCATATCGTCGGTGGTTCTGAAATAGAGGGGCGCCTGCTGATCGGCGTCTTCAAAGCCCTTTGTGGCCATGAGGATCGCGCGGTAAATTGCATCTTTCGGGTCTTTAAAGTGAACGTCTCCCGTGGCAACGACGGGCTTATTGAGTCTTCTTCCGATTTCGACGATGTGGCGGTTGATGTCTTTCAGCGCCTCTTCGTCCGGCACAAGGCCTTCCCGGATCATGAACTCGTTGTTTCCCAGCGGCTGAATTTCAAGGTAATCGTAGAAGGAAGCAATTTCATCCAGCTCCTTCTCGCTTTTTCCGGCAAGCACGGCTCTGTACAGTTCGCCCGCTTCGCACGCGCTTCCCACCAGAATGTCCTTGCGGTTTTTGGCAATCAGGCTTCTGGGCATGCGCGGCGTTCTGTGGAAATATTTTAAATGCGCTTCAGAAACCATGCGGTTCAGGTTCGTCATGCCCTCGCGGGACGTGGCGAGGAGAATGATATGACGGCTTTCGCCACCCGCATCGGTCTGGAAATAGCTGTTTAAATCGCTTAAACGCGAAAACGCTTTATCCGCCTGCATGGATTCAAGGGTTTTTACCAACACTTCGCCCGTTGCGCGCGCGTCGTGCACGGCGCGGTGGGCGTTGGTCAGATTGATACCCAGCGCCTTACAGATCTGACCGAGCTTGTGAGATTTCAGCTGCCTGTAATAGTTTCTGGAAAGCGCAAGCGTGTCCAGAATCGGGAACCGGAAAGGAATGCCCGCATCCCTGAAAGCGCGGCGGAAAAACGCCATATCAAAGGAAGCATTGTGCGCAACCAATACGCTGCCCTCGCAAAAATCGGCAAAACCGTGGATCACCTGCTCGATGGTCGGCTGATCGCGCAGCATCGCGGCGTTGATGCCGGTGATTTCCGTAACCTTTTCGGGAATCAGGCATTCGGGATTGATGAGCATGGAGTATTCCTCCACCTCAACGCCGTTTCTGATTTTGACCGCGCCGATTTCGGTAATTTTGTCTTTTCCCGTATTCAGGCCGGTGGTTTCAACGTCCAATACGACAAAAGTCGCGCCCTTCACATCGCGGTCGTCCGCATACTGGACGATTTCCGGGCAGTCTTCAATCAGATATCCTTCGCAGCCGGGAATCAGCTTGATGTCCGCTTTTTTTGCTGCGCCGAACGCTTCGGGATAGGCCTGCACAACGCCGTGATCGGTAATGGCGATGGCGGTATGCCCCCATTCCTTCGCCTGCTTGATCAAATCCGTGGGCGATGCGCACGCGTCCATCGCGCTCATCTGCGTATGCAGGTGAAGCTCGACGCGCTTTTCCT
>JAZSFI010000512.1:0-1779 GCA_045532135.1 Clostridia bacterium
AGCACTCTGTCGCCGACTTCGCGGGCAAAACCCATTTCGTGGGTAACGACAACCATCGTCATACCGCTGACGGCGAGCTGCTTCATAACGTCCAGAACTTCGCCGACCATTTCGGGGTCAAGCGCGGAAGTGGGTTCATCAAACAGCATGACTTCGGGATCCATCGCAAGGGCTCTGACGATTGCAATTCTCTGCTGCTGTCCGCCGGAAAGCTGTCTTGGATAAGCGTTCGCCTTATCGATCAGATTTACCCTTTCAAGAAGCGCCATGGCTTTATCCTTGGCCTGAGGCTTGGTCAGGATCTTGTGGTGAACCGGCGCGAGACAAATGTTTTCAAGTACGGTCTTGTGCGGGAAAAGGTTGAACTGCTGAAAAACCATGCCCATCCGACGGCGCACGCGGTTGATGTTGCATTTGGGAGACGTGATTTCAACGCCGTCCATCGTAATCTTGCCCTTGGTGGGCGTTTCAAGAAGGTTCAGGCAGCGCAAAAACGTGGATTTACCGGAGCCGGACGGTCCGATTACGACGACCTTCTCGCCCTTTTTGATGTGCTGATCGACGCCCCTGAGGACCTCGAGCGAGCCGAACGACTTATGAAGATTCTCAACGAAGATCACCCTGACGCAGCCTCCTTTCCACCTTGTTGAATACGCGCGTAAGCACGCTTACAATAATCAGATATACAGCCGCAACCGTAAGCAGCGGGAAAAACGCGGAATACGTTCTGCTTCTGATAAAGTCTCCGGCCTTTGTAAGATCCATAAGTCCGATAAAGCCGACAACAGACGTTTCTTTCAGGAGCATAATGATTTCATTGAACAGGGAAGGAATGATGATTTTGATGGTCTGCGGAAGCACGATCAGCATCATCGTAGCGCCAGCGGAAAGACCCAGCGATCTTCCGGCTTCGGTCTGTCCCTTATCAACGGCAAGAATACCGCCCCTGACCATTTCGGAAACATACGCCGCGCTGTTTAAGCCAAAGGTGATAATCGCAACGGTAATTTTCGAAATATCAGGCGAAGTCAAAATGACATAATACATAATCATCAGCTGAACGACAACCGGCGTTCCGCGAATCACGTCAACATAAATGGAAGAGATGCTCTGAAGGAATTTCCATTTGCCGATTTTTGCATTGGACAAGCGCATAAGCGCAATTACGCAGCCAAGGATTACGCCCAAAACCGCAGAAGAAACAGCAATCAAAACGGTTCTTCCAAGGCCCAACAGGATCATCTGATAGCGGTTTTCATCAATCAGGTTCATTCTGAACTGACGCCATACGCCAAAGCCCGCTTTGCGGATGCTTCTCCATGCGCGGTACAGCCACGTGGTTTCAAAGTATTTTTCCCATGTTTCATCAATAAAACCATTTACATAAACCTTTTCATATGCGCGGTCAAGCGCAGAGATGATTTTCGCCGAATCCTTCGCTCCGATCAGATAATAATCGTCATTCAGCTTTATCTTGCTTCCATCAAGAAGCTTTTCTTCGCCCTTGCCTTTTAAGTAAGACGCAGTTCTGAAGTACTTTGCGGAACCTTCGGTCTGATAAACTTCTTCAGAAGCTTCTTTGGTTTCTTCCGCCTTCTCCTCGCGGGAATCGCTTTCTTCGGCAAGCTGAAGTTCGTTTCCGCTGGATACTTCAACCACGCGCGAAAGCTGGCTTTCATCCATCGAATAACCCATGAGAAGCGTAATCTCGCCGCCATCAAGCTTCGAAAGCGCTTCTTCCGCCGTTACTTCCACAAAAGAAGTCGGATCGTAGCCATG
>JAZSFI010000380.1:0-4746 GCA_045532135.1 Clostridia bacterium
AGCGTTCACGGCGGCGCGCCCGGCGAAGCGTGTCAGGACGAGGAGGGCATGCAGGGCATGAGAACCCTTGCGCGGAACATGGCGTTTCTGATAAAATCCATTGCGCTGGGCAAGGAGAAATATGGCATTCCCGAACGGGAAAAGGGCGTTTGGACGAATTTTATCCGGTAAAAATCAATATAATAAAACGCGGGCGTTCAGCGAACGCCCGCACTGTTTTACAGAAAGCTTGTGATGAAAATCTCAAGCCCTATGAGAATTAATATGCTGCCGCCGAAAACACCGGCTTTTCCGGCGATTTTTGTTCCGGCTCTTTTTCCGATTTCAAGGCCGAAAAAGCAGATCAGGAAAGTGACAAAGCCGATCACGAGGCAGGCGATCAGGGCTTCAAGCGCGTTGTATTCGGCGATTGTGAAGCCGACGGACAGCGCGTCGATGGAGGTTGCCACGCCCTGAATGAGAAGGACTTTGAGTGAAACATCCTTTTTTTCGGCGGCTTCTTCCTTGTCCGTGATGCCTTCATAAAGCATTTTTCCGCCGATAAAGCCCAAAAGAGCAAGCGCGATAAACGGAATCAGCTTCTCAAACGCGCGGAAGCACTGCGTTACGGTCGAAACGCAGACCCATCCGATCATGGGCATGGCAAACTGGAAAACGGCAAAGATGCCCGCGATGACGGTCATGCGCTTAGGTTTCATTTTGGGTTCATTCAGCCCGTCGGCCAAGGACGCCGAAAACGCGTCCATCGCAAGGCCTGCGCCCAAAAGAATGCTTTCCAAAAAGAATTTGATTCCCAAATGCATTTGTATTCCCTCCGAATCGTTGAAAAACCGGACATGGCGCAAAACCATGTCCGGTCGTCTATTCCTTTCAGAAGGGCAGACTCCATGCACAGCTTTTTGCGCCAACATGAGTCTCGCGATTTGAAGCAAGCCAGGCGGCGTCCGCCAGTATGTTGACTTGCTGCGCATGCATTTCGCGCCCGCTACTCCCTCGGAAAAGATGGTATCACAAAAGAAACGGGTTAGTCAATCAAAACCTGCATTGCTTTTTGGTTAACAACTGCCGCTTGCCGCGCAACTAAACTTTACTAAACACATTGTTAACAGGCGCGCATTATGTTATAATAAATACAAGACTAAAAAGCCGCTCATGCGGCGCAGGAGGGAACGGAGTATGAAATTCGGCCATTTTGACGACAAAGCGCGCGAATATGTGATCGACACGCCGCGCACGCCTTATCCGTGGATCAACTATCTGGGCTGCGAAAAGTTTTTCGGCATTATTTCAAACACCGCCGGCGGCTACTGCTTCTATCGCGACGCGCGTCTTCGCCGCGTGACCCGCTACCGCTACAATAATATGCCGGTCGACAACGGCGGAAGATACTTCTATATTAAAGATGAAGACACCATCTGGAATCCCGGCTGGAAACCGGTCAAGACGGAGCTGGACGAATACTCCTGCCGTCACGGCATGGGATATACCATCATCGAAGGCAAGAAAAACGGCCTTTTTGCCAGCCAGCTTGCTTTTGTTCCGATGGGCAAAAACGCTGAGGTGCACCAGATCACGCTGAAAAACGAAACCGATCAGGCAAAAGACATTATCCTCACTTCCTTTGTGGAATTCTGCCTGTGGGATGCATCGGACGACGGCCAGAACTTCCAGCGCAATTTCTCCACGGGCGAAGTGGAAATTGAGGGAAGCACGATTTATCACAAGACCGAATACCGCGAGAGACGAAATCATTATGCGTTTTACACCGTAAATGCGCCCGTTTCCGGCTTTGACACCGACATGGAAAAATTCCTGGGCATTTATAACGGCTTTGAAGCGCCGAACAGCGTTGTGAGTGGAAAAATGTCAAACTCCGTTGCTTCCGGCTGGCAGCCGATGGCGGCGCATCAGATCAAAGTGCATCTGGAGGCGGGCGAGGAGAAAAAGTATAATTTCGTTTTGGGCTATGTGGAAGTACCCGTAGATCAGAAATTCGCTGCGCCTTTTGTGATCAACAAAGCGCCTGCGAAGGAACTGATGGACAGCCTTACGACGGATGCGCAGATTGCGGATGCGTTTGATGAGCTGAGGAAAAACTGGGACAACCTGCTTTCCGCCTATGTTCTTAAAACGGACGATGAAAAGCTTTCCCGCATGGTCAACATCTGGAATCCCTATCAGTGCATGGTCACGTTCAACATGTCCCGCTCCACATCGATGTTTGAAAGCGGCATCGGACGCGGCATGGGCTTCCGCGATTCTTCTCAGGATTTGCTGGGCTTTGTCCATCAGATTCCCGAGCGCGCCCGCGAGCGAATTTTGGACATCGCCGCCACGCAGTTCAGAGACGGCGGCTGCTATCACCAGTATCAGCCGCTCACCAAGAAGGGCAACAACGACATCGGCGGCGGCTTCAACGACGATCCCCTGTGGCTGATCGAAGGCACGGCGGCCTATATCAAGGAAACCGGCGATTATTCGATTCTGGACGAGCCTACTTCCTACGACTGCAACCCGAACGATGTGGGTACGCTCCTTGAGCACCTTGAAAACAGCTTCTATCACGTGGTCAACAATTTGGGCCCGCACGGACTTCCCTTGATCGGCCGCGCGGACTGGAACGACTGCTTGAACCTCAACTGCTTCTCCGACGCGCCCGGCGAAAGCTTCCAGACCTTCTCCAACCCCGACGCGCCCGACGACCGCGTGGCGGAATCCGTTCTGATTGCGGGCATGTTCATGTCCATCGGCCCCAAGCTCGTGGACATTTACCGCATCAGGGGCATGTTTGACAAGGCAGACAAGGCGCAGGCGGAAATCGACAAAATGCGGGAAGCGATTCTCACCCACGGCTGGGACGGCGAATGGTTTGTCCGCGCGTATGACGCGTTTGGAAACAAAGTCGGCTCCAAGGAATGTGAAGACGGCAAAATCTTCATTGAGAGCCAGGGCTACTGCATCATGGGCAATGTCGGCGTAGAGGACGGAAAGGCGGAAAAGGCGTTAAAGAGCGTAGAGGAATGGCTTGAAACCGAGCACGGCATTGTGCTTTTGCAGCCCGCGTATAAGGAATATCATCTGGAGCTTGGCGAAGTTTCTTCCTATCCTCCGGGATACAAGGAGAACGCAGCGGTCTTCTGCCACAATAACCCGTGGATCATCGCTGCCGAAACCGTCGTTGGACACGGCGACCGCGCCTTTAACCTCTATAAGAAGATCGCGCCCGCCTATCGCGAGGAAATCAGCGACCTTCACAAGATGGAGCCCTATGTCTACAGCCAGATGATCGCCGGAAAAGACGCGGTCAACTTCGGTCAGGCCAAAAACAGCTGGCTGACCGGTACCGCAGCGTGGAACTTCTACGTGATCAGCAATTACATCTTGGGCATCAAACCCGACTGGAACGGCCTCACCATCGACCCGTGCATTCCGCATGACTGGGCAGGCTACAGCATTTCCCGCCGTTTCCGCGGCGCGACCTATGAGATCGAAATCAAAAACGAAAGCAAGGTCTCAAGAGGCGTTAAAAAGCTCATCGCAGACGGCGAAGAGATCAAGGGAAACACCGTTCCCGCCTACGGCGATGGAAAAGTACACAAAATTACCGCGATTCTGTAATGCAGATTCGAAAAGACGCGGCTCGGAAAAACCGGGCCGCTTTCTTTTTAAATTTTACGATTTTATTACAATGTGTTTTGCGGCGCATGTTGACGAGCGGATTGTCTTGATAAATCGATCCTCAAATGGTATAATTTATCTTGAGAAAATACGATCGGGAGGAAACGAATGAAACTCGTATCCTGGAATGTAAACGGTCTTCGCGCCTGCTGGCAGAAGGGATTTTTGGAAAGCGTTCAGAGCCTTTGCGCGGACATGATCTGCCTTCAGGAGATCAAGCTGCAAAGACATCAGTTCACCTTTGACATGGACGGCTATTATGCCTTTACCAATCATGCGGACAAGCCCGGCTATTCGGGCACCGCGATTTATACAAAAATCAAGCCCATAAACGTCACCTATGGAATCGGAATCGACGAGCATGACCACGAAGGGCGCGTGATCACGGCGGAATTCGAAGAGTTTTTCCTCGTCTGCTGCTATACGCCAAATTCCCAGAACGAGCTCAAAAGGCTTTCCTACCGCATGACGTGGGAGGATGCGTTTTTCGATTATTTAAAGGGGCTTGAAAAGCAAAAAGGCGTGATTCTGTGCGGAGACTTAAACGTTGCGCATAAAGAAATCGACCTTAAAAACCCCAAAACCAACCGCATGAACGCGGGCTTCACGGATCAGGAAAGAGAAAAAATTTCCCGCCTTCTTGATTCCGGCTTTATCGACACCTTCCGCTTTTTCCATCCGGATGAAAAGGATCAGTATTCGTGGTGGAGCTACATCGGCGGCGCAAGAAGCAGAAACGCCGGTTGGCGCATCGACTATTTTCTTGCAAGCGAAAGCTTAAAGGACAAACTGCAAAACGCGTCCATCCATCAGTCGATTATGGGTTCGGATCATTGTCCGGTATCGCTGGAAATCGACGCAAAATAGGTTTTTAGCGCCTGAAATCAGGTTTTTGTGCGTTAAACATTGATTTGGATCATATAATTGCGTACAATAGGGTTGTCAATCAGGAGGGAACCTACATGAACGGAACACAAAAAACCAAAACCATCATCCATAAAAGCGCAATGCCCAATTATATAGCGGGTGCGGTCTTCCTTCTCTGGGCGCTGATTACGCCCATTTACA
>JAZSFI010000236.1:0-1844 GCA_045532135.1 Clostridia bacterium
AAGACCGCTTGGCCTCCGACTTCATTTCAATTCCCTTTTGAACGGCCAGCCCCATATCGGTGTCGTCCTTTTCGGCGGGAAAGCGATAGATTGGGATATCGTCCGGCATAAATCCAAGCGAATCGAAATCGCCTACAAGAAGATCAGGCTTAACTCCGATTTTTTCAAGATGCAGGTATCCGCCGTCGGCCGCAATAACAAAATCACTTTCGCCGACCGTCAGATCTCGGCTTGTAAAATCGCCTGAACCTACAATAAAACAGCGTTTCATAGCTTCACTTCTTCTTTCAAAGGTTTTCTTCATTGTATCATATTTATCCTGATTTGTCACTTGACAATCACACATCCTTTTTGTATAATAATCTCAGCAAAAAACGCAGGGGAGCTGACGTAAGTTGGCTGAGATTGAGCGTGACCGCTCTAAACCCATGAACCTGATCCGGGTAATGCCGGCGTAGGAAGCAATTGCGATTTGGGTTGCTAGCGCCCAGACCAACAATTGTTCTTCACCGTGCATTCCAAGTAGAATGCGCGTTTTTTGTTGTCAAAAACAGAAAAAAGGAGCGTATCCTTATGAAGATTACCACAAAACAACTCGTTGAAAGCGCAGTTATGATCGCAATCGGTACCGTTTTAAGCATGATCACTATCGCAAGCCCGTGGAAGCTGGGCGGCGGCATCACAGTTTGCTCGATGCTTCCGCTTGTAATCCTTGCATTTCGTCACGGAACCAAAATCGGCGTGTTCGCAAGCTGCGTATACGGCCTGATTCAGATGATCATCGGTTTTTCAAACGTTCAGTATGCCACGAACTTCTTAATGGCCATGGGCATCGTTCTTTTTGATTACATTGTCGCCTTCGGCGTTGTCGGATTTTCGGCTGTATTCAAAAATCTTACCAAAAATCATCTGTCTGCAATCATCTTAGGCGTTGTATTTACCTTTACGCTTCGTCTTGCCTGCCATTTTGTAACCGGCGTATGGATCTGGGAAGCCCTTTGGCCGAATGAGCTCGGCTGGGCTGCTCCCATCTGGTCCATTGCTTACAACGCTTCCTACATGCTTCCTGAAATCGTTCTTACCTCTGTGGTTATCATAGCTTCCTATAAGCCTCTTAAAAAATTCTGGGAAGCAGCGTAACATCTGCACAGAAAAATTTTGATCGCGGCGCATTTTCCTATGGATTGCGCCGCGGTTTTATTGTATAATGATTGAAACACACTTTGGGAGGAGCTTGCATGGGCAGTCATTTTTTTGCGTATATGGCGCGAATGAAACACATCAAGCGCTGGGGTCTTAGAAGAAATACCATTCAGGAAAACGATCAGGAGCATTCCCACCTTGTTTCCATGTTTGCTCACGCAATCGCGGTGATCCACAATACACGGTATAACGGAAACGTCGATATCGGCTTTGTAACGCAGCTGGCCGTGTATCACGAAGCGCCGGAAGTCATTACCGGCGATCTTGCAACGCCGATCAAGTATTTTAATCCCGGCATCAAAAAAGCGTTCAAGGAAATCGAAAAGCTCGCAAGCGAAAAACTGTTTGAGTATCTGCCCGATGATATAAAGGAAAGCTATCGTCCGCTTCTTTTTCCCGATGAAAGCACCATGGAATGGAAAATCGTAAAGGCTGCCGACCGCATCAGCGCCTATGTAAAATGCATCGAGGAGCTGAGCTTTGGCAACAACGAGTTTGAAAGCGCGCAGGAATCCATACGAATTTCCATATACGACATGGATCTGCCCGCCGCAGAAGATTTTATGAAAGAATTTACGCCCAGCTTCCGTCTGGCGCTGGACGCACTGAATTAAAGGAGAGAAGAAAACATGTTTGATGCG
>JAZSFI010000085.1:0-1794 GCA_045532135.1 Clostridia bacterium
AAAGGGATATGCAACCCTGATGTCCAATGTAATGTTGAAAGAATTGGATTTAGATTACAATCATTTTTATAAAACGATTGATAAAGACAACAATTCTTCCATCCGTGTTGCGGAAAAATGCGGATTTACAGTCAAGTGCGATTCCGTCAAAACCAAGTGGCTTCACACGATTCACCAAGTTGAAAAGGGCAATCAATATTTATACCGTTTTTCAAACAACAAATACATCCGTTAAATAAAGAACATTCCCAAAGGGTAATCAGCAAACATATGAACATTCTATTTTTAACCATGGGGCACTTCGTCGGCATCGAATCCCATTCCATATATTCCGATCTGCTTCGGTGCTTTCGGGATCACGGGCATGAAATCCATGCCATATCACCCAGTGAAAAAAGGTTCGGCAGGAAGACCGAACTGATTCACGAAAAAGGCGCGCATGTTCTGCATGTGGAAACCGGCGATGTGACCGGTTCCGGCAATCTTATAAAAAAGGGTTTGGCGCAAATGTCGATCGAGCCGATCTTTATCCGCGCGATCAAGCAATATTTTCCGAATACGAAATTTGATCTCGTGCTGTATTCCACGCCGCCCATAACCTTCTGCAAAGTTGTCGAGTTTGTCAAACGCCGCGACAATGCAAAAACCTATCTTCTCCTCAAAGACATCTTTCCCCAGAACGCGGTGGATCTTGGCATGATGACAAAGCGCGGCGTGAAAGGGCTGATCTATCGCTATTTCCGTTTAAAGGAAAAGAAATTGTATCGCATTTCCGACCGCATCGGGTGCATGAGTCAGGCCAATGTGGATTATGTCCTTACACAGAATCCCGAAATCGATCCGGCGAAGGCAGAGATCTGTCCGAACAGCATCGAAGTGCAGGATATGTCCGTCTCGATCGAAGCGCGCACTGCGCTCAGGGATAAATACGGCATTCCGCAGGACAAAAAGGTGTTTGTATACGGCGGAAACCTTGGAAAGCCGCAGGGAATTCCGTTTATCATTGAGTGCCTCAAAAAGCTGAACGGACACCCGGAAGCCTATTTCCTGATCGTAGGAGACGGCACGGAATTTGGAAAGCTCAAAAAGTTTTTCGATGAAGAAAATCCCGCAAATATGAAATTGCTCAATCGTTTGCCCAAGGAAGATTACGACCGCATGGTCGCCGCCTGCGACGTCGGCCTGATCTTTCTGGACCACCGCTTCACCATTCCCAATTTCCCAAGCCGCCTTCTTTCCTACATGCAGGCCGGCCTCCCCGTTCTCGCCGCAACCGACCCCAACACCGATATCGGCAAAGTAATCACGGAAGGCGGATTCGGTTGGTGGTGCGAAAGCAACGATGCAAGCGCATTTGCCTCAAAAGCAGAAGCCGCCCTGAACGCCGACATCGCGCCAATGCAGAAAGCGGAAAAGGCGTATTTGCTTGAGAATTATACGGCTGAACGGGCGTATGAGAAGATTATGGAAATGGTTTAGAGGCGTTTTCTAACACTTCTTCAAACCATACATAATGTCAATAAACAAAGTAATCAAGATAAAGGACAGAATCAAATTGAAAGTATTGCTTATATCGCCTCTTCCTCCGCCGGTTGGCGGTATCGCAACATGGACTGTCTGCTATGAAAAATATTGCAAAGAGCATCAGATACCATTGTCCATTATCAACAACGCTTTGGTAGGCAAAAGACAGGAAAAACACAGTTCAAAGATTCAGTTATTGGACGAATTATCACGCACATCCAAGATAATCGGTAACTTAATTAGCAGAGTACGCAAAGATAAACCAGATAT
>JAZSFI010000537.1:0-1792 GCA_045532135.1 Clostridia bacterium
TTAAGTGCCTGTTTTCAAAGGATCAGGCGCAGCCCCTGACCAAGCTCCATCTGGATCTGGATGAGCAAAAGCGGTTCACGCGCCTTTTCAAACAGATGGCAAAAGACATAGAGGAGAAGGAAGCCGGATGGCAGATGCGCGTCAAATGCCAGCTTGCATGCCTCCTGATCGACGTTTCCCGAGCTTTTCAAAAACACGTGAGCGCGCCGAACGAAAAAAATCCGTATCCCAATTATGTGTCAAATGCGCTGAGAATCATCAATGAACGGTTTTCGGATCCTGACTTGTCTGTGTCCATGATCGCGCAGGAAACGGGCGTAACGCCCGATTATCTTTCAAGGCAGTTCAAGCTCTTAACGGGCGTCGGCGTTCAGGAATATTTAAGAAGATACCGTTTTGCAAAGGCGACCGAGCAGCTCATTGCCGGTTTGTCGGTAAGCGAAGTTGCAGCAAACGTCGGTTTTGCAAGTCTTTGCCATTTTTCAAGAGAATTCAAAAAGGAACTGGGCGTTGCGCCGAGCGCGTATGCCCGTTTGAACAATTGACATAAAGGAGGACATCCAATGAAACTCAAATGCGCAGTCGTCGGTATGGGCGGCATCGGAAACACCCATGCACAGTGCTATTTTGACAATCCTCTGTCCGAACTCGTCGCGGTCTGTGACCTTGTAAAGGAAAAGGCGGATGCGGCGGCGGAAAAGTTCGGCGTTCCCGCGTTCTACGATGAGGAAGAGATGCTCAAGGCCATGCCGGAAATCGACGTGGTTTCCGTCACCACCTCCGGTTATGACAACGGTTCCATGCACTTTGAACCCGCGATGCTGGCGCTCGATTACAAGAAAAACGTGCTGGTTGAAAAACCCATCTGCGCCGATATTAACGATGCGCGCGAGCTTGTCCGCTATGCTGCAAAGCAGAAGGTATATCTGGGCTGCGACCTGAACCACTACTTTACCGAACCCGCCTTTGCCGCAGACAAGCTCATCAAGGACGGCGCCATCGGCGAAATGGTTTACTGCATCCACAAGGTGGGTTTCAACGGCTCCGAACTCAAATATGCAGGCCCCGGCGCGCCCCGCTGGCAGACTCCGTACAGCCACCTAAAGGCGTTCTGCGCCCATCCCTTCAGCGTCATGCGCCACTTCTGCGGCGACATCGTAGGCGTTCAGGCGTTTTTGTCGAAGCCCGGCGTCCGTGCCTCCGCGTGCGATCCGATGCTTTCCATTAACTCCATCCACGTCCGCTTTGCAAACGGCGGAACCGGATACCTTTTAAGCCAGAGAGGCGACGCGATGTTTGGCCTTGGCGGATGGTGGAGCTATGAACATGCCGGAACCAAGGGCACGTTCTGCATCGAAAACTGCGTTGAAAAACTTCATTACTGGGATATCGACAAGGTTGAAAATCCTTCGATGGCGTCTCCTGCGCCCATCACCACCGATTTCGGCGTGAAGGATTTCGGCGCGACTTTCCCGATCCGCATAGGAGCCTTCCTTGAAGACATCGTAAACAAGGTTCCGCGCGAATATCTGCGCGCTTCCGGCCGAGATGCGCTTGCGACCCTCGAATACACCTTTGCTGCGATGAAGAGCTATGAAAACGGCGGCGCGCTTGTAGTTCCCGAGCTTCTGCCCGCGTTCCATGGCGACATCACCCGTATTTAAAGCGTATGAATATTCTTTTAATCAACGCCGATCAGCTTAGGCACGACTGCGTTGGCTACCGCGGCCTTCGCCCGGTAAAAACGCCCAATCTGGATGCGCTGGCATCCGAGTCCGTAGTATTTGAAAGC
>JAZSFI010000422.1:0-2777 GCA_045532135.1 Clostridia bacterium
TTGTTTCACGTGAAACACTCAAATCCTTGTCCTTTCGACCTATTTAGCAATACAATATACAACGGAGGAGAACCCATGAGAAAACTGAAGACGATCCTTCTGGTTCTGCTTGCGCTTTGCCTGTGCGTACCCAGTGCATTCGCAGCGGAGGACAAGACCCATCTGGAAATCGTTGGCAAAGAGCGCGAAGCTCTGTTTGCCGCCGTTGACAAGATGGATGTTTCCGGCAAGACCTATGACGAAAAGGTTGAAATTTCCATTGCTCTTCCCAACATCAAGTCCGGCGCGGACTACAACAATGCCGACCTTCTAACTCTCTGGTTCAGAGATCACTTCAACTTCGACTGGAACATCGAAGCGCTTCCCTCCGAAGGCATCGATGATAAAGTCCGTACCATGATCAACTCCAACTCCATGCCTGACATCCTTCGCTGGGACAACTTCTACATTGCTGAAGTAGTTGAGTATATCAACCAGGGCTACTTCTATCAGTTCCCGGATGACTGGCGTGAGCGCTGGCCGAACCTTGCCGCCCTTCAGGATGCGACGCCCGTTCCCGAGATCCTTCGCGAGCGCACCGACGGCAATACCTACTGCCTGTTCCGTCCCACCTTCTTCTTCAACAACCCCACCCAGAAGGGCACCGACCATTTCGGCGTGTTCCTCCGCAAGGACTGGGCCGAGGCCGTTGGCTTCGAACTCAAGGATGTTTACACTCCCTCTGAGCTTCTTGAATACGCCCGCCTCATCAAGGAAGAAGATCCCGGCCAGGTCGGCGAGCTTCTCGTACCCCTGTCTCTTTACACCTCCAATGCCCGTGATACCTTCCTGACCGCTTCCTATCCGCAGTTTGACGAGATTTACAAGGAAAATGGCGAATACAAGTGGGGCTTCGCTGACGAACGCACCCTGGCCGGCCTTGAAATCTGGAAGCAGGCTTATGACGAAGGCCTGATCGGTAAAGAATTCTATACCCTGAACTCTGACGATTCCAAGAACGCATATCAGGTTTCCGGCGTATCCGGCGGCTTCTGCAATGCTACCAACCAGGGCTGGGTCGGCGACGTATACGAAGATATGGAAGCTCAGGGCCTCAAGCCCGAAGATTGCATCTGGGTTGCTGCTGTAGTCGGCGAAGACGGCTATTATCATGGCAGCCAGAGCAAGAATTTCTGGGGCGTAGCGTACTTCTCCAGCGACATCGCTCCCGAAGTATTTGAGCGCTACATGGACATTTGCGAATTCACCGTTAACCGCGACATCCAGCTGTTTATGAACGTTGGCTTCGAAGGCGTTGACTGGAAGTACGACGAGAACGGCAATGTTGAAAAAATCAATGGTAACGAGTGGGTCACCAGCTGGCCGCTTTACCACCTCATGTCCATCTGCGGCGACGATTTCGTAGCCGACAAGAACAACGTATCCGAGTTCTCCTGGCTGGGCGAGAAGTACTCCAAGAAGGTTTACGAAATCAAGGATCAGCTCGTTGTTGACGGCAGCATCATGCCCATCGACCGCGACACCTATGGCTTCTCTTCTGAAATCCAGAACATGATGACTGAAATCAACTACAAGTCCATTCTCGCTAAGCTGATCGTTGCTGAAGGCGATCTGGAAGAGAACTGGAAGGCTGTTATCGAAGAGTATGCTTACATTGTAGAGCCTGCTGTAAACGAGCTCAACGAGCTGTTCGGCGAATAATCGAGAGCGTATACTTAGACAGCGACAAAAAGAACCCGGCCAAAATGGCCGGTGGTCATAAGACAGTTACAGGCGCAGCAGATCATACTGCTGTGCCTGTTGTTGTATCTTCGGACAAATTATGATAGAATATAGCCAGTGAAACAACTTGAATTTGACGGAGGTATAGAGATGAGCAAAATTTTCAATGTTAGAAGATTCCAGAATAGTGATGCAAACGAAGTGTCAGCGTTAATCATTAAGACACTCAGAACAACGAATATTAAGGACTATTCGGAAGAATACATTGAAAATGATGTTAAAATGTTCAGTCCAGAGGGTGTAATCGAGCGGGCTGCATGGACGCATTTTTATGTTGTTTGCGATGGGAATGTGATTGTTGGATGCGGTGCAATTGGTTCATATTGGGGTAAGGAAGATGAAAGCAGCTTGTTTAACATCTTTGTGCTGCCAGAGTATCAAGGAAAAGGTATAGGCCACATGATAATTGAAGCATTGGAAAGTGATGACTTGTTCTTACGGGCAAAGCGTATCGAAATTCCTGCATCCATTACTGCCTGCCCGTTTTTCAGAAAATTGGGTTACACATATAAGAACGGCATCGATGTTGTCGATGAAGAACAATTATTCCGTTTAGAAAAATTCAGATAAATTCCAATTTATCGAACAGTAAGGGCGCACTTCTATACACCGTTCAGTGTAGTGCGTTGGACGCGGCACTTGGCTCTCCCTTTGGGAGAGCTGGCGGCGAAGCCGACTGAGCGGGACTTGCCTCTCCCTCTGGGAGAGGTGGCCGAGCACAGCGAGGACGGAGAGGGTAAAATATGACCATACCAAAAGACAATAGCCAATTGGAAAACGCCCGGCGGCTTCGCAGGGAGATGACTCCGCATGAACGCAAGCTCTGGTATCTCTTTCTCCGCAAGTATCCGGTGAAGATTTACAAACAGCGGATCATCGGCAGATTTATCGTGGATTTTTACTGCGCTTCTGCAAAACTGATTATCGAAGTAGATGGTTCTCAGCATTATGAACCTCAGGCTATGGCGTACGACGCAGAACGCTCCGCATTTTTG
>JAZSFI010000440.1:0-7858 GCA_045532135.1 Clostridia bacterium
CTGTTTCACCGCCAATCAAAATACCGGCAAGAATTTTGGGAGCAGCAGAGATATAGTTCCACCCGTTGTTAAGCGCATTATAGGAAGCTTGCGCAGAAATCGTATCGGTCATGCCGCTTTCAAGCATCAGCATGAGCTTCAAAAGATACTCTGTGTATGCTTCTGAATCAAGCGGTTTTTCAAGCGCAAAGGAGGCGATATCAATAAAAAGATTTTCAATCGGCGTAGAATCCTCGACCTCTAGGACCCATTTTTCATAAATAAAATCATGGTCATTCAGGAGCGTTTGATAATAATCGCTGTGTTCAAAAGAACTTTCATACCTCTTTATCACCCGGTCACGGTACACTTGCGCCTGGGTTCTTTCCTCCGTTTCGCTTACACAAGGAAACGGATTGATAAAGCATATACAGAAGATTAAAACCATGCTTATAAAACGCATATATTTCTTGGACATTTTTTTACATCCTTTCATTTCATATTTATTATGATTATACTCCTAAAACAACGCACTGTAAAGTCAGTTGAATTTTTACATTTTTATTACTAATCATGCTAAGATTTGATGCGCTTACTTTTATATGCTATAATACTAAATGTTATATATTTCGGAAAAGGTTTAATCCTGCTGCAAAAAGCAGACAGTTGAAAGAGGTTCGATCATGAAAAGATTCATCTTTTTTTTTTACGTTTATACTCGTTTCGCTTTTTTCCGCTTTTGCTTTCTGCATGGAAGCCCCTTTCTCAGCTGAAGTAACTCTTGAAAGTCGCTTATCTATGATTCGACCGAGATATATAGAATTGTCCGGAACGCTTTCGGTCTCAAAACCTGTTGATAGAATCATTTGCACCATTACCGATGACCGTCGAGTGCGTGAAGAATACAGAAATGTTTTTATTCCTTATAGTAACGTCCTCAGCTTTCCGCTCAATTCCATCGTAAAATCATCTGCTTTTTTATCTCTTTCTCCGGGTGAAAAAACGCTTCGGATCGTTTGTGAAAGCGGCAATAACAGCATAACCGCTTTTATAAACCATTTCACTGTTCTTGGAAATGTCGGGCCTTTTTCTGAAATAACAAAAAAGTGCTCTTATAGCACAAAACAAGATCTTTCGTATTTTTTAGGAAGTCCCATTTATAAAAACTATATGAGCTGGCAGCCCTCTGAAAGAGAAAACACGCTTACCGTCACAATTCCGGACGAACAGAAAGCCGCATATCTGCAGCTTGATTGGCTCATTCCTCCATCCTCTTTCATGATTGAATTTCTCGACGCTGACCAAAACAGGCTTTCTCATTACTCAGGACATGACAATTATAATTTTTATTGCGACGCTGTGGAACTCCCGTCCGGAACAAAATATGTAAACATATCCGTTTACGATTACAATTCCGCGCTGAGCACCATTCATGTATTCACCGATTTTAATCCTGACATTCAGCTTTGGAAGCCCATGCCCGAAAAGCTTGATATTCTTCACATATCAACACATCAGGACGATGAACTTTTATTCTTTGGTGGAAGCATTCCTCACTATGCTCAATCCGGTTATGAAACCGGCGTATTATACATGGCTGATTGCGGACGACACCGTTATCAGGAAGCGCTGTCCGGTCTTTGGATTTGCGGACTAAAATATCATCCCGAGTTTCTTGGTTTATTGGATTCAATTCCCGACAATTATGATATTGCTCTTTCCCAATGGGACGGCCTTGACAACGTAGTCAATCTGATTGTCGAAAAAATCCGCAAACTGAAACCGGATGTCATCGTTACGCACGGCGAAGACGGTGAATATGGACATCAGCAGCATATCGTAACGTCCAATGCAGTTTTGATGGCCGTAGAAGCTGCTTCGAACCCGGATTTCCATCCGGAATCTTATGAAAAGTACGGCGCGTGGAACGTTAAGAAACTCTATCGCCATCAAACTTTCGGCGATAATGTCATCCAAATGGATTGGAATAAACCACTCGATGCCTTTGGCGGTCGTACGGCAATCGAAATGTCTGAAATTGGGTATAACAGACACCTCTCTCAGATTTCTTATCTGAGTTATAGTTTTGCAGATTTCTATCCTTCAAATACTTTTGCGCTTGTATATTCAACAGTCGGTCCGGACGTCATAGGCGGAGATTTTTTTGAAAATATTGTTTCATCCTTTGGGGCTTAAAGCCTTTCAGACATCGATTATATTAAATAAAAGCAATCGTGTATTTTCAAAACGAAGGATTGATTCATTATGCGAAGAGTTGTTTCAGTATTTCTTATATTGTTATTTTTGGGGATTCATTTAACTTCAACAGCTGAAGAAACGCCATTTTCTTTCGATGTTTCTCTCGAAAACCGATTGGCGATGATTGAACCGTCCTATTTTGAACTTTTGGGAACGCTTACGCTGTCAGCGCCGGTTGACAGAATTATTTGTTCCATTTCCAATGATCGGCGACATTTTGAAGAATATAACAGCGTTTATGTTCCGGAAAAGGATGCGCTGTCCGTTTCATTATCTGCTGTAGTTAAGAAAAATGCATTCATCCGACTCTCGCCCGGTGAAAAAACGCTGAAAATCATTTGCGAGAGGGAAAACTTATCAGAGACCGTACTGGAAATTCGATTTACGGTGCTCGGAGATGTCGGCGCTTATTCTGAAATTACAAAGAAATGTGATTTTATTTCCAGACAGGATTTGTCTTATCTTAAAACAGGGCAATATTACCGCGAACACACGAGCTGGCGCCCAAATGATAAAGAGAACACCTTATCCGTTCACTTGCCGTCTGATGAAAATGCCAAGCTTATCCAATTGGAGTGGCTTGTTCCCCCTGCATCTTTTAAATTTGAGGTCATAGATACAGACGGAAACACAGATGTTCTTCATTCTGGAACAAATATCAATCAATTCTATTCCGATGTTTTTTATCTGCCGGAAGACACAAAAACGGTTTCTATCACAGTAGACGATTACGCTTCCGGACTTTGCGCACTTCGCGTCTTTTCAGAAGAAGATAAGGATATTCAGCATTGGCAGCCCATGCCCGAAAAGCCTGATATTCTTCATATTTCTGCACATCAGGACGACGAGCTTCTCTTCTTCGGCGGAAGTATCCCCTATCACGCGGCTTCTGGCTACAAAACCGGTGTGCTCTACATGGCCGATTGCAGCAGGAAGCGTTACGCTGAAGCGCTTTCCGGCCTTTGGATCGCGGGCGTCAAATATCACCCGGTTTTCCTTGGTTTGACCGATGGCAATGTAGGCCGATACGAGCATGCTCTTTCCTTATGGAATGGCTTTGATCATACCGTCAGTCTTTTGACAGAAGAAATCCGAAGACTGAAGCCTGATGTTATAATAACGCACGGCGAAGACGGAGAATACGGACATAAGCAGCACATCGTGACTTCGGACGCGGTATTGGCCGCAGTCAAAGCTGCAGCTGATCCGTCTTGTTATCCGGAATCTTTTGAAAAATACGGCGCATGGGAAGTTAAGAAGCTTTACCGTCATCAGACATTCGGAGAAAACGTTATTAAAATGGACTGGAACAAACCGCTTGATTATTTCGATGGGCGAACGTCTCTTGAAATGTCTGAAATCGCATATAACCGCCATGTTTCCCAGATTTCGACCATTCGATATATGTTCGGTATCGAGTATGCTTCCGACACTTTCTCGCTGGTTCACTCAACGGTCGGACCTGACGTTATCGGCGGAAACTTTTTTGAGAATATTGAATAGTATACCTTTTCCGCAACAAATCATTTTGTTGCGGAATTTTATCGTATGTGATAAAATATCAGCATGGAAATCAATTTTCAGCGAATTCGTTTTCAGATTATTTTATGCACTGTGATATTGGCGCAATCATTTTGGGGAGGCGGCATAATGAATAAGCTTACCGGCATTGAACGCATTTCAAATATCTTAAATCACAAAAGCGTCGATCGCATTGGACTTTATGAGCATTTTTGGGGCGATACGCACAGAACATGGGCCGGTCAGGGAAAAATCGCACCTGACGCCATTATGAGCGATGTATTCAACCACGATATGGACGAATGCTGGGCGCTGAATCTCGTTGCGGATCTTGATTTTGTACCTCGGGTGATCGAAGAAACCGAAACCACGCAGGTCATTCTTGACGGAAACGGCGCCATGCTCAGACGTCATAAAGAACATGACACAACGCCGGAGCATGTCGGCTACAAAATCGAATCGAGGGAAGATTGGTTAGAGAGAATCAAGCCTTTGTTGGTTCCTGATCCCAGATGAATTAATTTTGAAGCCTACCGAAAGATGAAGGAACACTGCAAAAAGACCAATCGGTTCTTTGTACTTTCCGGCGTCAACGTATTTGAAGCCATTCACCCTTTGATCGGTCACGTGAATTTCTTAACAAATATGATCGACGATCCTGAATGGATCGAGGACATGGTTGATACATATTCGAACCTTATTTTGAACCTCCAAGAAATTCTTTTTGAAAAGGAAGGCATGCCGGACGGAATATGGTATTACGAGGATATGGGATATAAGGGCAGTCCGTTTATGTCGCCTAAGATGTATAAAGAGCTGATCCTCCCCGGGCACGAGAAAACTTTTGCCCACGCGCATGCACGAAAGCTTCCCGTCATCGTTCATTCCTGCGGCTTTGTCGAGCCTCTGCTGCCCGACCTTGTACATGCAGGCATAGATATGCTGCAGGTTATCGAAATCAAAGCCGGAATGGATTTACACCGCATCTATAAAAATTACGGCGAGAGAATCGGTCTTATGGGCGGAATTGACGTTCGTACGCTTTACACCAATGATTTTGAAATCATCGACCGGGAACTTGAAAGCAAGATTCCTTTCGTGAAGGAAGGTTTTGGCTATGTCCTGCACAGCGACCATTCGATTCCCTGTACCGTGCAATTTGAAACCTACAAGCACTTTATTGAAAAAGGTCTTGAGCTTGGAAAATACTGATACACTCATCTTTCGGGAGATTTCTTATGATCCGCGGCGTTTGGATGTGGCCTGAGAATGTGTTTTTATCGGGCGCAGAAAAAATCATATCGATTTTAAAAAAAGCAGGCTTTACTGACATATACTTTCTCACAAAAGGGCTTTCGGGAAAGACTGCTTTTCCGAGCTCTTTTGCGCCGCACGCGTATGGGCGCGATCTTTTGAAGGAAGTAATCTTTTATGCGCATCGCCAAAGCATGAAAGTACACGCATGGTTTACCTCTGCTTCGGATGAGCATTACAAATCACTTTTCCCCGAAAGCGGACGCGCGCATTTCAGCCGCGGAAAGGATAAAGGTCTTATTTCCTTTAAGGACGAAGGGTATCTTTCATATCTTAAAAGCATCGTTTCGGAAGTCGTTTCGAATTATCCCGTAGACGGCATTCATCTTGATTACATCCGCTATAATCATATGTTGTACGGATGGGATGACAAGGATATTTCTTCATATGAAGCTTTTGGCGCAGACAAAGACGAGCTGTTTTCCTTGATTCAAAAGTCGTTTTTTTCTGATAATTCCGATGAGAGTGAAAACATTTTTACTTTATACAAAAACGGCAATCCATCGCTCAAAGCGTTTTTTGAAAGCCGGAAAACGGACGTGCTCAAATTCGCAAAAGAAATCGTTTCATCCGCTTTGTCTGTCCGGTCGAGCATCTTCCTCTCATCTGCCGTAATGCCGGAAGGCGCTTATTCGGATCATTCTTTTGCCGATCTTCATTACGGACAGGTGCATGACGATCTTTCTCCCCTCTTCGATTATCTCGTTCCGATGGCGTATTCGAAAGCATACGGCAAAAACGACCGATGGGTTAATATGATCGGAGAAAATCTGAAAAGTCAAAATATCCCTTTTGTCATGGGGCTTCAGGCATATGATAATTGTGAAGGTCGAATCACGCAAAATGATATCAAAGCTTTATCCGGAATATCTTCCAAGGGATATGCGCTTTTCAGAGAGGGTGAATTCGCTTTCATTTATGAAGATTCTGGCATGCGCATTTATAACGACACGCCGTATACGATTACAAAAATCGCTTTGGCATCCGACAAAGGGAATGAAGAGATTTCTGTTTGCATTCATCCGCATGAAAGCATCGAAATTCATTCATCCTATATCCCGGATTGTATCTGCGCTTTTTCACAGAATACCGACGTGTGCGTGTTCTATGACAAATCTCTTTTTGCATTGGGAGCGATACCATGAAAATATCTACGATCACTTTTGAACTTAAAAACGGGAAAAGCGCTTGTCTTTTAAATCCCGAGATCTCAGATGCTGAGGAACTTTTGACATATCTTAAAAAATCTGCTGGCGAAACAGAGTATGTGCTTCGCTATCCGGAAGAATGCCTGATGACGCTTGAGCAGGAGGAAAGATTTATACATAACGTCGTTTCTTCCGATTTTGATCTGATGGCTGTTTGCAAAGTAGATGGCAGAATTGCCGGAAATTGCCACCTTATGATGAATAACCGCATCAAAACCCGCCACCGCGCTTCTGTCGCCATAGCGCTTTATAAAGAATTCTGGAACTTGGGTATCGGAACCAGGATGTTCGAACTCATGATCAGTATCGCCAGAGAAAAAGGCATCCTTCAGCTTGAGCTTGAATATGTCGAAGGCAATGTACGCGGCGAAGCACTTTATAAGAAAATGGGTTTTGAAACCGTATCATGTAAACCCAACGCCATCCGGCTCAAAGACGGTACGATGCTCAAAGAATATTTTATGGTGAAAATGCTCTGATTTCAAAAAACTGATATCTGAAGCATTCTGCTTGAGGTGTATTTTGTGAAAGGAATCGTGTTCAACATCCAGCGTTTTTCCACAGACGACGGTCCCGGAATCCGTACAACGGTATTTTTAAAGGGCTGTCCGCTTCGCTGCGCTTGGTGTCATAATCCCGAATCGCATAAACTGACGCCTGAGATTCTCTTTGACGAAAACAAGTGCGTATTGTGCCGCGCATGCGAAAGCGTTTGTTCGAACCATTCGTTTTTAGAAAATGTCCATAGTTTCAATCGAAACCTATGCCAATCCTGCGGAAAGTGCACATCTGTCTGCCTGACCGGCGCGCTTGAGATTTGCGGAAAGGAAATGGATGATCGCGAAGTGATCGAAACTGTCCTTCGCGACAAAGCCTTTTATCAAAACACAGGCGGTATGACTTTATCCGGCGGCGAACCGCTTATGCAGCCTGCCTTTTCCCTGTCTCTTCTGAAGCTCGCAAAAGAAAACGGCCTGCATACGGCGATAGAAACTTCCGGTTTCGCCCCGCGGGAAATCTTAAAGCAGATTTCTGATTACACCGATTTGTTTCTTTATGATATAAAACTCAACTCTTCCGAACTTCACAAAGCGTATACAGGCGCCGGAAATGAAATCATTATTAAAAACCTAGCTTTTTTTGATTCTCTTAATAAAAATATTATTCTCCGCTGTCCAGTTATAGAAGGCGTGAACTTAACGAAAGAGCATTTCTCTTTTATTATGAACCTTTCAAATGAATTCAGGTCTGTATGTTCCGTTGAGTTTGAACCTTACCATCCGCTTGGAATTTCAAAATCAAACCTTCTTGGTAAGGAAAGCCCCTATGCATCAAATGATTTTCTTGATAAATCCAAAGTAGAATTTCTGTTGTCCGATCTTCGTCATCTTTCGGATAAACCAGTTTCCGTTCATTAGAAAGGAGATACGCTCTTTATGAACTTATCAGATTCCGAAAAGAAAACCGGCTATCTTGTGCAGCTTCACCTTCACACTTCCGACACCAGCCGCTGCGGCCGCGACTCGGGGTACGATATAGCAAAAGCCTGCAAGGAAGCCGGATATCACCTTATTGCG
>JAZSFI010000139.1:0-2113 GCA_045532135.1 Clostridia bacterium
CTCGACCCCAGAATGGTGTTCTTCACCGGCTGGAACGAATGGACGGCGGGCAAAATTCAAGGCGACGGCGACCGGCCCGTTCTCATGGTCGATCAGGCCGACGCAGAATATTCCAGAGACGCAGAACCCATGCGCGGCGGCTTCTTTGACAACTATTACATGCAGCTGTGCGACTATATCAGAAGATACAAGGGCTCTCCTGCGCCCCTGCCCGTACAGGAAAAGCAAAAAATCACGCCCAGAGGCGGCTTTTCGCAGTTTGAAAACGCACAAATTTACGCCTGCATGCCATTTGGAACGCTTCCGCGCGATGAAATGGGCGCAGGCAGCATCCGCTACACCAACACGACCGGAAGAAACGAATTTGCCGAAATCCGTGTGATGCACAACGACGAATACGTTGCGTTCTACGCCAAGACGAAAAACGACATCGTTTTCAACATGTTCACCAAGTGGATGACGCTGTTTATCTCCGTCGACGGACGTCCCTATCAGCCGCACTGGCACAACTATCACTATCTTGTAAACGATATTGTGCTGGACAGAAGCGCAACGTTTTTGCAGACGTGCCTGGGCGGTTTCCGCTGGGGTAAGAACACGCGCATCCCCTACGAACTCAAGGGAAACGAGATGGCGATCTATATCCCGAAAAAGTGTCTGGGCATTGAAAACGGCCCCTTCACCCTGAACTTCAAATGGGCCGATCACACAGGATACAACGAAAACATCGAAGACTTCTACGAATTCGGCGACGCTGCGCCGTACGGCAGGCACAATTTCAGGTACGAAGGAAAATAAATTCAAGCAAGGAGAAAAGCATTTATGAAAAACATTTTTTCCTTCTTTTTCCTGTGGATTATCCTGTTCGCCTTTGTTCCTGTTCAGGCAGATGCAGACAACGAAGCGCTTTATTACGACTGCTTTGCTTACATCCTCTCGAATGATAACACAGCAGAAGTTGTTCGGTATATGTCATCCGACAGAACGGTCACAATCCCCGATCAGCTGGACGGCTATAGCGTAACTTCCATCGGCAGCAACGCATTTGAATACTGCGATTCTGTAATACAAATCAACCTCCCGGATAGCCTGACAAAAATCAGTGATGGAGCATTCACCTCCTGCACAAATCTAAGTAAAATCAGCATACCGAAAAATGTTGTTTCCATTGGCGACAAAGCATTTGAGGATTGCGAAAGTCTCCGAAATATCACTTTTGCAAACGGGTTGGAAAGCATTGGCGATGAAGCATTTAGTGGTTGCTCCATTCTGAAACGAATCATTCTTCCCGACAGTTTAACAAGTATCGGAGACAGGGCATTTGCGGAGACGGGATTAGAAGCAATCGTCATTCCGGACAGCGTAACGGATATCGGCATAAACCCATTCAGCTACTGCAAAAGGTTTATAACAATATCCGTTTCCCCCAATCATCCGAGTTTTGAGGTCATCGACGGCGTGCTGTTCGACAAGGAGGGCAAACGGCTGATCACCTATCCCGCACACCTTAGCGGGAGCAATTATACCATTCCGCAGGGGACGCTTGAAATTGGCAGCGAAGCATTTACAGAATGTTTCGCTGATAAGATCGTCATTTCCGACGGAGTCACATCGATTGGCGATAACGCGTTTCAGAAAACCCGAATCAATGAAATTACCATTCCCAACAGCGTTACTTCAATCGGCGTGAATCCATTTTCAAATTGCTATAATCTGAAGAAAATCAATGTATCTTCCAAACATTCAGCATATGAGTCAATTGACGGCGTGCTGTTTGACAAAACCACAAAGACGCTGATCAGTTATCCCACGGACAATTCCAGAAGCAGCTATACCGTTCCCAAAGGAACGCTAGCCATCGGTGAAAAGGCGTTTTATTGGTGCGAGAATCTTAAAAACATTTCCGTTGCAAGCAGCGTAACGTCCATCGGTGATGAGGCCTTTTTCAGCTGCAGATCCCTTGCAGAAATTAACATTCCGGACAACGTGATCAATATCGGATACGGTTCATTCGCACAATGCACCTCGCTTGCAAAAGTCAATCTTTCAAACAACTTGACCGCCATCGGTGATGAGGCCTTTTTCAGCTGCATATCGCTCAGAAAGATTGATG
>JAZSFI010000312.1:0-6908 GCA_045532135.1 Clostridia bacterium
GCAGAAAAAGTTTTCAAAGCGCACGCCCTCCCGCGCCAGCCGGTCGAGATTCGGGGTATCCAGTTCCCTTGTCCCCGCGCAGTGCATCGCCCACGCGCCCATATCGTCGGCAAGGATAAAAATAATGTTGGGTCTGTTCATAAATGCTTCTCCAGTACAAGGTTTCGGGATAAAACGGCAACGGTATTTGTCCAATCCGTCTATAAGGACAGAATTTATTCCTTATATAGTGATTTCCAAACTCTCCTGCGGCTCAAGCTCGATTTCCTTTTCATATCCGTTTACAAAAAGCTTAAACGTGCCGCCGACGGGAGACATAAGTTTTGCATACGTCACCTTGCCGTTTTTCCACTTCATGTCGATCTCTACGTTTCCCATAGTTTTAAGACCGCGTGCGTAGCCTCTCGCCCATTTGTCAGGCAGCGCTGGAAGCAGACGGATTTCGCCCATTTGAGGTCAGACAAGCATTTCCAGAATACCGCTGGCTGCGCCGAAGTTTCCGTCGATCTGAAACGGAGGATGCGCATCGAAAAGATTCAGATATGTGCCGCCGCCCCCGCCGTAATTGACTTCACCGGAAGAAGGAACGAACCTGAGCTGTCTGTCCAGAAGCTTGAGCGCATGGTTTCCGTCCCGCAGACGCGCCCAGAAATTGATCTTCCACCCGAGCGACCAGCCCGTTCCGTCGTCTCCTCTGACTTTCAGCGTTTCCTTGCATGCTTCAATAAGCGCAGGCGACTTTTCATGCGTGATCTCATGCGCCGGATGAAGGGCATACAAATGGCTTACATGCCTGTGGGCAACTTCAAAATCGGGCATTTCGTCATACCACTCCATAAGTCGTCCGTCTTTTCCGATTTTAAGGGGATAAAGCTTTGAAAGCGCGTCTTCGCATTTCTTTGTAAATTCATCTTCCCTCTTTAAAATTTTCGCGCAGGAAATGGTGTTTTCAAGCGTTTCCCTGGCAATGGACATGGTCATGGCAGTGGTTCTGGATACGCCCGTATCGCGTCCGCCCGGAAGAATGTATCTGTTTTCCGGCGATGTGGACGGAGCCAGAATCAGCGTCCCGTCTCCGTTTTCCGCAAACATATCCATATAAAATTCCGCACATCCGCGGATGATTGGATAAGCGGTTTCCGAAAGGAAGCTTTCATCCATCGTATAAAGATAATGATCGAAAAGATGCCTTGAAAGCCATGCGCCTCCGTTATACCAGAAGCCCCACTGTGCAAGCCCCTTGGCCGGAAATGCCTGCCGCCAGAGGTCGGAATTGTGATGCGCTGTCCATCCGTTTGCGCCGTACAGTTCACGCGCAGCTTCTTTTCCGGTTACAGACAGCTCCTTAATAAACGAAATCAGCGGTTCGTGGCATTCGGTCAGGTTCGCCGCCAGAACCGGCCAGTAATTCATCTCGGTATTGATATTCACCGTGTAGTTCGAGCACCACGGCGCAAACAGCTTGTCGTTCCAGATGCCCTGAAGATTCATGCACTGCGTACCGGGACGCGAAGCGGAAATGGTCAAATATCTCGCATAGTTGAACAAAAGCGTATAAAGCGACGGATCCCACGCGCCGCTGTTGTGATTTAACAGCCTTTGATCGGTGGGATATGCGCCGGCCTCGGTTTCGCCGATGCTGATTTCCATGCGGTTGTATAAGGACGCATAATCCGCCGTATGTTCATCAAAAAGCGCCCGCTCGCCCTTTGTAAGCGCGCAGGATACACTTCTTATCGGCGCATTTCCCCAATCCTTTCCGTCCGTTACCGGGTCACGCTGAAAGCCATTGAACGAATCCTCCGCCGAAAGCGCGATCAGGATATTTTTTGCATGTTCAATCAGAATTCTTCCGCCGATCGATTTTACATTCCCGTCCGACTGCGCGCCCAAAGCAACGCGGAACTTCATGCCGTTTTCATCCAGAAATCCGTCCCTGTCCGAATTCATAACGCCCGGACACTGTCCGTCCATCACAAGCAAAGCGCCGTCTGTTTTCACCCGGTGCGCAAGCTGGCTGTCCAAAGAAAGCGACATGGAAATTTTATCATCCGAACATATGCTCACGATAAGGCATTTGGCAGGATTGGAAACAAACGATTTTGCTGACACCTGATAGCATCCGTTTTTATTCTGAAACCTCGCTTTTGACGTATGAATCGCCGTTTCAAGATCGAGTTCACGCCTGTAATCCTTCATGCCTGTAAGGCCTTCATACTGCATGCGGAATCTGCCCAGAGGAAGGTATGTCTGTCCGTTTCTTTCATACAGAAGCTTTTCTTCCAAAAGATCTTCCGCTTCCTTATACTTTCCCTCGATCGCCAGCGCCTGCGCTTCATCATGCGTTTTTTTTGCATTTGGAATCGACTGGTTTTCATACGGTCTTCCGCTCCAGAGAGTGTCGAGATTTAAATCAATCACCTCTTCATCCATCCTGCCGAATACCATCGCGCCCAAGCTTCCGTTTCCCAGCGGGAGCGCCTCTGTCCACGCGCGTGCAGGCGACATATACCAAAGCTGCGAGGAAGAATTCATATCGATTACTCCTTTATATTCAAACTCAAAAAGCCGACACGCATACGCGCAATCGGCCTTTGGAAAGATTACTCTTCGTATTTTTCGAGAATAACGCTGCCTTCGGAAAGCATCTGAAGGGCGAACTCATCCGGGTATCCCTCTTTGTATACCACGCGCGTGATGCCCGCGTTTACGATCATTTTGGAGCATATTACGCACGGCTGATGCGTACAGTACAAGGTCGCGCCGTCAATGGACACGCCCAGTTTCGCAGCCTGAATGATTGCGTTTTGCTCCGCATGCGTGGCATAGCAAAGCTCATGCTTGGTGCCGGAAGGAATGCCGAGCTTTTCTCTCAGGCACTCTCCTCTTTCAACGCACGTTTTGACACCCGCAGGCGCGCCGTTGTAACCCGTGGTCATGATTCGCTTGTTCTTTACAATCACGCATCCGATTTTACGGTTTTCCTTATAGCAGCTGGCCCATGTCGCAATTTCATTGGCAAGCGACATAAATCTGCGATCCCATTTATCCGCCATAAAAGGCCTCCTATAAAACACATTTTTACCTATTATATCATCTTCCGTTTTTCTTATCAAGCTTAACAGAAAATTATCTCTATTTTCGCATCTCGCCTATTGCGTTTTCTCCTTATTTTGGATAAACTATGATCATTGGTTAGCACTCAAACATAAAGAGTGCTAATAACGAAATCATCAACAGGAGGCACATTCATATGAAAATCAAGCCTTTGGGCGACCGCGTTGTCATCAAGAACGTAGAAGCCGAAGAAACTTCCAAGGGCGGCATCATTTTAACCAGCGCTGCCAAGGAAAAACCCCAGATGGCGGAAGTCATCGCTGTCGGCCCCGGCGGAAACGTAGACGGCAAGGAAATCAAAATGTATGTTGAAGAAGGCCAGAAAGTTTTCTATTCCAAGTATGCCGGAACCGAAGTCAAGCTTGACGGCGAAGAATTCATCATCGTTCGTCAGGGCGACATTCTCGCAATTGTTGAATAATTAGGAGGAATATCCATTATGGCAAAGCAGCTGCAGTACGGCGAGGAAGCCCGCCGCTCTTTAGAAAAGGGCATCAACGCTCTTGCAAACACCGTCAAAATCACCTTGGGTCCCAAGGGCAGAAACGTGGTTCTTGACAAGAAATTCGGCGCTCCCCTGACCACCAACGACGGCGTTACCAACGCCAAGGACATCGAGCTGGAAGACCCCTTCGAGAACATGGGCGCTCAGCTTGTAAAGGAAGTTGCCACTAAGACCAATGACATCGCAGGCGATGGCACCACCACCGCAACCCTGCTCGCTCAGGCGCTCGTTCGCGAAGGCCTCAAAAACGTTGCCGCAGGTGCAAATCCCATGGTTCTCAAAAAGGGCATCATGGACGCAACCCAAAAAGCCGTTGAGAAGCTCGTTGAGATCTCCAAGCCCATCGAATCCCGCCAGGCCATTGCCAATGTTGCCGCCATTTCTTCCGGCGACGAAGCGATTGGCGAACTGATCGCGGACGCAATGGAAAAGGTCGGAAAAGACGGCGTTATCACCATCGAAGAAAGCAAGACCATGAAGACCGAGCTTTCCATCGTAGAAGGCATGCAGTTTGACCGCGGCTATGCTTCCGCGTACATGGTCACCGATTCCGACAAGATGGAAGCGATCCTTGACGATCCCTACATCCTGATCACCGACAAGAAGATTTCCAGCATCCAGGAAATCATCTCCCTTCTCGAAGGCGTTGTTCAGCAGGGCAAGAAGCTCCTTATCATCGCTGAAGACGTTGAAGGCGAAGCCCTCGCCACCCTCGTGCTCAATAAGCTGCGCGGCACCTTCACCTGCGTTGCCGTCAAGGCTCCCGGCTTCGGCGACCGCAGAAAGGCCATGCTTCAGGATATCGCAATCCTGACCGGCGGTCAGGTCATCACCGAAGAGCTCGGCCTCGACCTCAAGGAAGCCACCGTTGACATGCTGGGCCGTGCCCGTCAGGTCAAGGTTGACAAGGACAACACCGTTATCGTTGAAGGCGCAGGCGATCCCTCTGAAATCAAGGCCCGCATCAACTCCATCCGCAGCCAGATCGAGGACACCACCTCTGATTACGACCGTGAAAAGCTTCAGGAACGCCTCGCGAAGCTCGCCGGCGGTGTAGCCGTTGTTCATGTCGGCGCCGCCACCGAAATCGAGATGAAAGAGCGTAAGCTCCGCATTGAGGACGCTCTTGCCGCAACCCGCGCTGCCGTTGAAGAAGGTATCGTTCCCGGCGGCGGAACCGCTCTCATGAGCGCTTACAAGCCCGTTGCCGAATTCATCAAGACCCTCTCCGGCGACGTTAAGACCGGCGCCAACATCGTTCTGCGCGCCCTTGAAGAGCCCGTTCGCCAGATTTGCTCCAACGCCGGCGTAGACGGAAGCGTAGCGGTTGAGAAGATCAAGACCTCCAAGAAGGTCGGCTTTGGTTACGACGCAGCCAAGGACGAATACTGCGACATGGCCGAGCGCGGCATCATCGACCCCACCAAGGTCACCCGTTCCGCTCTTCAGAACGCAGCATCCGTTGCTGCTATGGTTCTGACCACCGAATCTCTCGTTACCGATCTGCCCGAGAAGAATCCCCCGGCGGCTCCCGCAGCTCCCGGCGGAATGGGCGGAATGTATTAATTAAACAAATTTTCGGGTGCACATTCATTTGTGCACCCGTTTCCTTTCAGATAAAAGCACAAAAATCGCTTTAGAAGAAGATTTTGTGGGTTTTTTGCATTTATGCGGTTCCTTTTCAGACAATCTCAACCGCCTCTGATTTCAGGCGCACAGACAGTTTTTTATACACAATCATGTAGCATACGAAATGCGCGCCCGCCGTCAGAATCCAGCTGATCGGATAAGAGGCATACAATATCCACGGCTGTTTGCCAGTGGCAGCGAAAACAGTATAAATCCATACAATTCGGAATGCACATGCGCCGAGAAGCGACACAATCATCGGAACGATGGATTTACCCATACCGCGAAGAGATCCGACCAACATATCCATAACACCGCAGAAAACATACGGCTGGGCAACATAACGCAGTCGTACAAGGCCTGCATCGATAACTTCTCTTTCTTTGTTATAAATGGAAATCAGCCCTTCACCAAACCGATATGCGAGCTGTCCGCCGAGAATGCCGATTACGCAAACATACACAAAGCAGATCAACGTGATTTTGTGAATGCGCTCGGGCTTTCTCGCGCCGACATTCTGTCCGATAAATGTAAGCGACGCCTGATAGAGCGTATTCATGGCGGCATAGATGAACCCTTCGATGTTTCCGGCAACAGAATTTCCAGCGATACCTGCCGGACCGAAACCGTTGATGGAAGACTGAATAAGAACGTTCGAAATGGAGAAAAGCATTCCCTGAAATCCTGCAGGAATACCGGTTTTCGCGAGTTCCCAAAGTTTCCCCACGTGAATCTTCAACTTTTTGAGATTGAGGTTCACTGCGCCTTCCGTTTTCATCAGGCACCATACGATCATGACCGCAGAAACCGCCTGAGAAACGATTGTGGCGATCGCAACACCGGCTACATCCAGATGGAATCCGATGACCAGAATCAGGTTTAAAATGACGTTTACAAGGCCGCTGACCGCAAGAATAAACAAGGGTCTTTTCGTATCACCGATCGCACGCAGAACGGCGGAACCGAAGTTATAAAGCATATTAACCGGCATACCAATAAAGTAAATGCGCATGTATAAAGCTGCGTCGTTAATAACATCCTTATCTGCATTCATCAGAAGAAGCAAATTCTTTGCAAAAACAACGCCTATGACAAGCAGAACAAAACCAAAAATCACGCTGATAGTGATCGAAGTATGAACGGTATCCTGAACTGCTTTGAAATCGCGCTTACCCAGATACTGTGCAACGACAATACTCGTTCCCACAGAAAGACCGATAAAAAGGTTCACAATCAGGTTGATCATGGAACCTGTGGAGCCGACCGCCGCAAGCGCGACCGTTCCGTTTTCCGCAAATTTTCCTACGACAATATTATCCGCCGCATTATACAGAAGCTGCAGGAAGCTTGAAAGCATTAAAGGCAGCGTGAAACGCGCAATCTTCCCCCAAAGCGGGCCTTCGGTCATGTTGATTTCATACCGGCTGCTTTTCATCTTTCGTCCTCTCCCCCTTTTTTTCTTCTATTATAGTCCGACCAAAAGTTAATTTCAACCGCAATACGGCATTGCCAGCAAAAAAACACAGCGTACCTTACGATACGCTGTGCGAAAATGATTTCAATTAGTCGGCGAGGATCTTGATAACAACGCCGGAACCAACGGTGCGGCCACCTTCACGGATAGCGAAGCGGAGTCCTTCTTCGCAGGCGATGGGGG
>JAZSFI010000294.1:0-5255 GCA_045532135.1 Clostridia bacterium
ATCAGCATGTATTTCGAGAAAAATCCGCAAAGCGGCGGAAGGCCGGTCAGCGCAAGACCCGAAATCAGAAACGCCGCAAACGTCACCGGCATGTGCTTTGCAAGGCTGTGAAGCTCGCGAACGCGCGTTTTTCCGGTGCATACGAGCACTGCGCCTGCCGTGAAGAAAAGAACGATTTTCATAAGTCCGTGGAAAACCATGTGCGTAAGCGCCGCCGCCATGCCGCCGGATGTCATCAGCATGAGAGAAGACAGCATGTAGCTTAAATTGCTGACCGTAGACCAGGCGAGCCTGCGCTTAAAGTGGCTTTCGCGAACCGCGCGGATCGCGCCGTAGGCAACGGTGAAAGCCGTCAGCACAAGAAGGATCGACTGGATATACGTTCCGTACATGAAATCAGGGCCATACACGTAATAAGTGATGCGCATGACCGCATACACGCCCGCATTGACAACCGCCACTGCGTGAAGAAGCGCGGTAACCGGCGTCGGCGCAACGGATGCCTTGGGAAGCCAGCGGCAAAGCGGGAATACCGCAGCTTTTGCGGCAAAGCCCAGGAAAGCAAAGGCATAGGAAAGACGCAGCGTCAGAATATCGCGCGCGCCTTCATCCATAATGCCGCCAAGCAGGAACGGATCGGCATGGTGCGCATTGACCATGACAAGCGCGGCAAAACCCAGGGAAGCGCCGCCGATCAGATAGATCATATACGTTCTGGCCGCGCGGAAGGATTCCTTGTCCTGTCCGTGCTCCACCAGCGGAATCGTAACCAGCGTCAGACATTCGTAAAACACATACATCGTAAACAGGTTGTTCGCCGCGGCAAGCAGAATCGTTACGCCGTAGGCCAGCGTGTAAAACACGAAAAACTTGCCTTCACGCTTTTCGTGATGCATGTATTCAAACGCATACAAAGACGCAAACGGCCATAAAAGCGCAGCTAAGCCGATAAACACACTGCTCGCACCGTCCATAGAAAAGGACAGAACAAATGAATCTGAAATCCGGAATATCTCAATCGCCGACTGATCTTTGGAAAAAAGCGCGGCAAATACGCCTGCAGATGTAAGAAGCGTGACCGTTTCCACATAAATCAGCTTGTACAGCCGCTTGGGAAAACGTATAAACCACAAAAGCGCACTCGCAGCAATCGGCAAAAGGGAACAAAGCGCCAAATACATAATCGTTTCTCCCCTTTAGAAAATAAGCTCAGCGATTTTGCCTGCGTAATCCGCAATGAAGCCGGGGCAAATGCCCAAGACCACCGTAAGAAGCGCGAACAGCCCCATCGGAAGGAGCATGCGCCACGTAGGCTCGCAGGGCGTAAGCGCTTCGTCGGCGTAGCCTGCAAAGAACGAACGAATGGACACAGAAAGAAGATAGGCGGCGGTCAGAATTGCGCTTAAAAGCAGCGCGACCGGACCGATCCAGCTGAAGGATTCCGTCATGGAAAACGCGCCCATGGCAAGGTTCCACTTGCTCACAAAGCCGCCCGTCGGAGGAATGCCGATGAGGCCTAAAGATACGACGGTAAAAAGCGCCATGGCGATGGGCATGCGTCTTCCCATGCCGCGAAGGTCGTCCACTTCAGTAACGCCGGTTTTGTGAATGACTGCGCCCGCTGACATAAAGAGGGTGTTTTTGATCAGCGAATGGAAAATAATGTGCATAATCGCGCCCACAAAGCCGAGGGTGGTCATTGTCGATAAACCGAACAGCACATAGGAAACCTGGCTGACGGTCGAATAGGCAAGGCGCTTTTTGAACACCTTTTCTTTAAGCGCAAGGGTCGAACCCATAACAACGGTCAGAAGCGCAAGCGTCATAAACGCATACTGAACCCAAGTGCCCTTTAAGAAATCCACGCCCGCAATATAGAAAACGGTGCGGATAATGCCAAGAACGCCCATCTTGGTGATTACGCCGGAAAGAACGGCGCTGGCCGGGGCGGGCGCAACCGGGTGCGCCGTAGGCAGCCAGCTGTGCATGGGAAACATACCGGCCTTCACGCCAAAGCCCGCAATCATCATAAAGAAGATGACGCGCATGAGGTTTTCTTTGCCGGAAAGCATTTCAGACGTAAATACGCCGCCCGGAGTGAAATTGAACGTGTCGGCGTATGCGCCCACAAAGAAAATGCCAAGAAGCGCAAGGGATGCGCCGAATACGGAGTAGATGAGATATTTGATCGCCGCGGCAACCGACTGCTTGTCCATGTTGTGTGCAACCAGAGGCACAGTGACCAGCGTCATCATCTCATAGAACATGTAAAGGGTGATCAGGTTATCCGCCATGGAAAGGCCCATCAGCGCGCCGTAGGAGATCAGGTAATACCGCCAGAAACGCGCATCGTTCTCGTCATGCTCCATGTATTCCGCAGCGTACAGGCCCACAAACGCCCATACAACGGACACAAACAGCACATAGAATCGGGAAACGGCGTCCAGAGAGAAGGCAAAGACCACTTTCTCCGTAACCTTCCAGAGGGTAAAGTCCGCTTCCCCCCTGAAAAGAAGGCCGAAAACGGAAATCATCGACACAAGAAACAGCCCGCCCACACTGAAAGCCGCGCGCATTTTTCTTTCCATGGGCAACTTTTTGATGATAATGCCGAAAAGAATCGGTATAAGCACCGGGAAAATCAGATAAAAGCATCCGTTCATATAGATGTATCCTCCCAAACTAAAACTACCATGCCGCGATGCTTGACTCAATTAAACGCATAATGGACATGCCCCAGATACCCAGCGCGATATTTAAAAGCGCAAAAAGCATCAGAGCACCCGTAACAAAGGGACGCTTTGACGGATCGCGCGTCAGCGGATACCTTTCGCCGGGTCTGTAAATGGTCAAAACCGTTCGAAGGAAATAAAGAACATTCAAAACCGTGGAAGCAGCCAATGCGCCCAGCGAAATCAGCATAACCCATCCGCCGTAGTCGTGCGCAGAAGTGGCAACGTAGATTTTGCTGACAAATCCGCCAAGAAAGGGAATGCCGGTAATCGAGAATGCGCCGATGACAAACGCAAGGCCCGCCATCGGAGCGCGGAAGCCGCTTCCGCGAAGATCGCGGTAGTTTTCGTTTCCGCCGGATACTTCCGTAAGCCTGTCAACCGCCGGAAACAGCATGGCTTTGGCAAGCGAGTGGGCGATAATGTGGAATGTCGCAGCTGCCATACCGGAAACAGATCCATAAGATACAGCCATAAAAATATATCCGATCTGCGCAACAGACGAATAGCTGACCATGCGGCGGACATTGTGCTCTCTGACTGCGTCAATGGAACCTAACACAATCGCGATGACCGCATAGATAAAGATGACGTCGTTGACGCCCGTCATCGTGAATACATCAAGGCCTACCGCACGAACCAGGATCTTGATCAGAAGGAAGATATATGCCTTCGACACAAGGCTTGAAAGCATGCTGCTGGCAGCGGGCGTTGCGCCGGAATAGGCGTTGGGCAGCCATGTGTGAAAGGGATACAGGGCGCTTTTGATCGCAAGACCAACGGTAATCAGAAGAAGGGACACCGAGAGAGGACGGATATATCGTCCGCCTTCAACGAGCATCTGCACGCTTTCCTTCATCTGCGGAAATAAAAGGTGTCCGGTGAGCGTATAGAACACGCAAATTCCCAGAAGGAAAAGACCGCTTCCCAGAAGGTTCATGATCATATAGCGCATGGCCGCAAAGAGCGAGCCTTCCTTGTTTCTTACAAAGATAAGCGCGCCGGCAGCGATGGTCGTGATTTCGAGGAAAACAAATCCAGTGAAAATGTCATTGGTAAAAGCCAGCGCCTGAATGGCAGTTAAAAGAAGAACGCATACGGTATAAAACAAGCTTTTTCTTGAGTCGTCAATCTCCTGGCCGATTCTTCGAAGACCCGCAAACAGCGAAAGCGTCATGACGACGGAGAACATAAGGCTTATGGATGCTTCCGCGCCGGAGACAAACAATTCGTTTCCGAAAGGCGCGCCGTATTCGCCCATTTTATAGACATAGCTTGTGCCGGTCGCCGAAACGCGGATGATCAGCATAACGGACAAAAGCGATGCAAAAACCGATGCAAAAAGCGCAAGAAATCTTGAAAAGCGCGGCTTGGTAACCGAACAGATCGGAGCGCATACGAGCGGAAGAATGATAAGGGCAACCGGTAAGTTCTGCCAAAGTTCCATATTCCTTACGCTCCCTCCTTGCGCACGATCTCCGCAATCTCGTCGATATCAAGCGTTCGGTACCGTTTGTAAAGGCGCACAGTCAAAGCCAGCATAATTGCAGTAACACTGACGGAAACGACGATTCCCGTTAAAACCAGACCCGCCGGCAGAGGATTGACATACAGATTGGGATCGGTGCTTGCATCAATATAGATAGGCGCGGCGCGGCCTGCAATATAGCCGTAGGAGGCCAAAAACAGATAGATCGCGTTGTCCATCATGGAAAATCCGATGATTTTTTTGATGAGATTCTTGTTTAAAAGAAGGGTTGTAAAGCCGATCGCAAAAAGGACAATTGCCGCCGCTTCCTCAATGTGGGTATAAATCACATTCAGCATGCTTTAAAAATCCCCCTTTCTGAACAGGGTATAAAGCGCATACATCGTACAGGCGACAACCAGGCCTACAAAAATGTTCAAAGGCAGGAGAAGCCCGCCCGAGAAAATCGTACCGGGCGTTCCCAACGGAATCGGCACATGAATCACGTTTGCGCCGGTAATGAAGTGGAAGGTCTTTGAAGATGTATAGGATATAAGCGCAAGGCAGGACACGACTTTGAAGGTTTTGAAGGTGAAAAAGCGGCGGATGCGCTTGTAGCCGTACGCGCTTAAATATAAAATCAGTCCCGCGCCGATGACCGCGCCGCCGGAAAAGCCGCCGCCGGGGGAAATATTGCCGTTTAAAATAATGTAAACGCCGAACATGCAAATCAGGGGGAACAGAAAGCGCGTCAGGGAAGACAAAATAAGATCCTCGTCCTGCTTTTCCTCCATATCGCTGCCGTGGAGCCTCGGATCTTCCTCACTGGGCGACATTTTCAAAAGAATGATGACCGAGCAAACCGCGATAAACAAAACGTGCGATTCGCCAAGCGTATCAAAGCCGCGGAAGTTAAGGATGATGCCGGTGATAATGTTGGTCGCGCCCGTGTGCTCAAGCGTTTTTTCTACATAAAATTCGCTCAGCTCGCTGTTTACCAGCGTGTCCGCCTGACCGAAATAGGGCATGTCCATCACCGTGCCCATCAGCATGAC
>JAZSFI010000098.1:0-2411 GCA_045532135.1 Clostridia bacterium
GTCATGCTCAGCAGGCTTACGATGGCCACGATGAAGCCCTTTGCATAGGCGCGGTTCTGGTTGGCCTTGACCCAGCGGGCAAGACCGTCCAGCTGATAGCTTTCCAGCTGCAGCATGTGAATAAAATATCTGGACGCCGCAAGCGTGACAAGACCCGCGACGACAACTTCACAAATCAGTAACCACCACATGTCGCTTCCTCCATTAGCCGATCAGGAATTTTTCGGAAATTGCCTTGAAGCGCGGATATTGCTCAAGATACGCAAAATGTCCCGCATTTTCAAACACGACAAGACCCGCATCCCTGATTTCCTTTTCCATCGTCTGCCCCATCCAAAGCGGAGTCGCGGTATCGTTTGCGCCCCAAATGAGGAGCGTGGACGCGGAAACGCTCTTCAGGCACCCGGTCAGATCCTGCGAAATGACGAGCTTAAAGGTTTCGCGCATCATGGGCGAAGCTTTTTTATAGTCGCTGGAACCGAAAAGGCTTCTGACCTTATCCCTGAGCGCGTCCACCTTTTTGTCCGAGAAAAGCTTTCTTGTCAGCTTATTGTCCATTAAACCATTCATCATGTGGATGACAAAGCCGGTCATCTTCTGAGACGCGCTCTTTTTCGGAGGAAGACCCGCCGCGCCCGTCAGAACCTGCTTTGAGATGATGCCCGGCTCCATTTGCGACAAAACAAGCGCAACGCGGCCGCCGAAGGAATGCGCCATCACATAAACGGAATCCACATTCAAGGAATGAATGAATTCAAGCGTAAGACGCGCGTATTCCGTGACCGACCACGCCTTCTCAGGCTCGGGGCTTAAACCAAAGCCCGGAAAGTCCACGTTGATCACGCGGAAATCCTTTTGAAAATCGCGCACAACGGGGATCCAGTTTTCGGTTGAACCGCCCCAGCCGTGCAAAAGAAGAAGCGTTCTGTCTCCGGTTCCGGCAACCTCATAATGCATTTTTCCGAGAGAACCCTGAAATTCCAAGAAAAAACGCCTCCTGTCAAATCAAATTTCAGACAACGTTTTATTATAAACGATCAATGTAAATTTGTATGCGAAATTCCGTTTTGATTCCTATTCCTTCGTAAGAAACGGGTCGTTTTCCGCATTCGGCGCGGGAAGCGCAATCAGCGCAAACACTACGGCGTCCTCATTCGTATCCGGGTAATAATTCTTTTTGAATCCTACGCGCAAAAATCCGAGCTTATGATACATGGACAACGCCACCGCGTTTCCCCGCCTGCATTCAAGCTCCATAAATCTTGCGCCGCAGTCGGACGCATGCTGAATGAGATGAACCATAAGTTCCTTTCCAAGCCCCTGCCCGCGAAAACACTCGTCAACCGCCACATGCGTCACGTGCGCTTCTTCCATAAGCAGCCAGAACGCGCCGTATCCGATCAGCTTTTCGCCGTCAAACATGCCGATGGCGCGCGTCAGCGGGTTTGAAAGGTTGTTGACCATGTCTTCATACTCGCCCGGCATGGAAAAGGAGGCTTTCAAAAGCGCGTATGCCTTTTTTGCATCCTTCAGGGTCAAAGGGCGGATTTCGCGGGGAATCATACCTTCTGCCTCGAAAGCTTTTCGTTTCTTTCACGCTCGGCCTGGGGCGCGCGCAGATAGATGGGCATAAGGGAATTGTATTTCATCCACTCGTCCTTCCTGCTTTCCGCAAGAAAACACGCGCTCGAAGCGCGCAGAATCCGCGCATGCGCCGGGGCAAAATGCGCGCGAGCACCCAAAATTTCGCGTATGGCTTTTTCGTGCACCGCTACGCCGTCGCCCGTAAAATAGATTTCCTCGTCTTTGGGAAGCATTTCAAGAAAATCCGTGAGCTTTCTTGCATCATCCGCCAAAATACGCTGATTTCTTCCCTCCGCATCCACATAAAACGCAGCGGAATACACCTGCATGCGCCTTGCATCCAGAATCGGCGCGACCACGCCCCTTGCATTCGGCGCGCCCGCCGCCAGCGCTTCCAGCGCATTTATGCGGCACACGGGAAGATTCCCTGCATGCGCAAGCGCGCGTCCCGCGCAAACGCCGATTCTCACGCCCGTAAAAGAGCCGGGACCGGCAATCACAGCAATCGCGTCAAGATCCGAAACGCGCGCATTTGCGCCTTCAAGCGCTCTCTCTACCGCCGGCATCAGCGTTTCGGAGTGCGTAAGAGCGGTATTCATCACGCATTCCTGAATCAGCGCGCCATCCTTTAAAAGCGCGACGGAACACGCGGGACCGGAGGTGTCAAGACCCAGAATCATCATTTATATTCTCTCCCAGCGGCGAACGGAACCAAGGATCTCGTCCTCCCGTCCGTCCATGCCGAACATGTTTACTTCTATCTCCCGCGCGTCAAACGCTTCGGCGCGCACAATGTCGATTTCAATTCTTCTGTCGGGGCAAACGTC
>JAZSFI010000064.1:0-2360 GCA_045532135.1 Clostridia bacterium
TATGCGAAAACGCGCAAGTTTAGAAAACAAGACCGCAGACGTACATATACAGCGGGATGAACACGAGCGAAAGCGCCGTCGTCAGCGCCGTTGCGCCTGCCACATATTCCGCGTCTCCTCCGCATCCGGCCTCCACAATCGTGGTCTGCGTCATAATCGGCATGGCGGCTTCGATCAGAAAGGTTTTAAGCATGATGTCCGTGTAGACGTCTTTTGCGTTCGGAACCGCTTTTGCGATCACAGAAAGCGCAATCACAACTGCCGGCACAAAAATCAGCTTTCCAACGCAAATCGCGCCATATCCCTTTTTCCAAGAAAAATTACGCTTTTTGATCATGTTCATAAGCACATAGCCGGTATACACAAGCGAAACCGGCGTAACCGTGCCGCCCAGATAATTGACCGAGGACATCACAAATTCCGGAAGCTTCACATTTAAAAGTACCAAAATGACGCTTGCAAGCAGGAAAAGAAGCGGAAGCGGAATGACCTTTCCCAAGAATCCCAGCGCACTTTTTGCTTCATCATAAATGGGATTCTGCTTGTCCTTGCTGAAAAGATACGGAAAAATGCCTTTAAAGCTCCTTTTCTCCTTTTCTTTTCCGCCGTCCATGCGCATCATTGAATACCCGATCGTCCAAAAAAGCGTGGTGTTTGCGATATAATACGTGAGCGTCGGCGCAACCGCATCCTCGCCGAAAAGCGCCCTGCACACGGGAAGGCCGATAAACACGGAATTGGAGAAGGTGAACATGACGATGAACGCGCCTTTTCTGTTTCCGGGAATCTTCATGGCTTTGGCGCACGCAATCGCCGCGCACATCGATAAGGCAAGCGAAAGAACCGGAATGATCAGACCCATCGGGATCGAAATCAGGCTTTCGCGCGTGAATTTTTGAAAAATGTTGGAAACGATGGTCGCCGGAAGCGCAACGCGAATGACAAAGCGGGAAATGAATTTTCCTTCCGTTTCCTTGATCCAGCCGATGTGCGTAAGCAGCATGCCCACCGCAATCATCAGAAAAATCGACAAAACCACTTCCACCGCGCTTATGACAGAACTCATCTGGGCATTTCTCCTTTATACCATCATAAATCAATAATACCCCGATCAAAACGCGATGTCAATAGGAGATTAAAAAGCGCGGGCGTGCAATTGTAGAGCTACAATAGATCTTGGAAAAGATGAAAAAAATAAAAGAGATTTGAGAGCCAATCTGGTATAGTTAAGTTGCTAGACAAAAACTAAAGAAGGTGGCTTCAAATCTCATGAACAGTATAACACAAGATATGAAATTTCGCTACTCCCTAATGAGGTATGCAGAGAAATTTGGCGTAGCCAGAGCAAGCCGGAAGTACAACAAGGGAAAATCATACATCTATTTCTGGAGAGCAAGATTTGACGGCAGTATCGAATCGCTGGCCTGCCAATCCCGGCGTCCCCACAGTCATCCGAGACAGCATACGGAAGAAGAACTGAAACTTATCCGCGATATGCGCCGGCGGAATCCAAAGCTGGGCATTGTGGAATTATGGAGCCGTCTTCGCAAACGAGGCTACAGTCGCTGTATCGAAAGTCTTTGGCGAATTCTGCGGCGTGAAGGACTGACTGCAAAGGCGGAACCAAAGAAGAAATATACTCCTAAACCCTATGAACAGATGCAATACCCCGGGCAACGCGTCCAGATCGATGTCAAAGTTGTACCGAGAGCCTGTATCGCTGATCCACAACTGAAGTTGTATCAGTATACTGCCATTGATGAATATTCCCGTTATCGCATTCTTGGTGCATATACAGAGCAAAGCACCTATTCATCTGCTGACTTTCTGCGTAGGGTTATCGATGCTTTCCGCAGAAAGGGCGTGACGGTCGAATGTGTTCAGACTGACAATGGCTTCGAATTCACCAATCGTTTTTCCAATTCAAAGCGGGATATTCTTACTTTGTTTGAATTTACCGCAGCTGAACTCGGAGTCCGGCATAAGCTCATTCGTCCCTATACGCCGCGTCACAATGGTAAAGTTGAACGCAGTCACCGCGAAGATCAGAAGCGTTTTTATGATACCCACCGCTTCTGGTCCCGCGCCGACTTTGGTGTGCAGCTAGCTGCACACCAAAGTCGCAGTAACTCCCGCCCTATGCGTCCTCTCAATTGGTTCTCCCCTAGAGACATGATCTCTCTTTTCACCGTCCAAGATCATTGACAAACCTACAGGCAAGGAGGAACGCGCACAGAGAGATCCGCATAGCATGGATTGAAACCCGTATGGAAAGGAGAAATCGATTCGTGGCATATTCGAGAAATTGCGGGCGGGGTTCGCACAATCGAAACGGCAGTCATAACGAAAGACGCAGATAC
>JAZSFI010000144.1:0-2048 GCA_045532135.1 Clostridia bacterium
AACGACATGGCTACGATCCGACTTCCAATCAATGAAGCTTCCTCCACCAAACGTATCCCGCACAGCAAAATAATGAGGATGCTCGCGCCAGCCTTCCGCGGTAGAACTGGTAGTTGTGAAGTTCGTCACGCAATCATCAAAACATGAACGAATAAACTTCTGCATATCGGTGTTATTCTTGATTCGACCATTTGAGAACCAAAGCCGTTCGAGCTGGGGCATGGTTTCAAAAATCTCATAGTCCCGAACATTACAATAACAGATATTCAAATCCACCAGATTTTCAAGTTCTGAAAGCGGGCTTAAATCTCTTAAATCATAATTCATAAACAGCTCAATATACTGTAAATCCGGCATTGTCGAAAGAACGCTGACATCAGTAATCTCGTTGTCAACCAATATTAGATAACGCAGTTTTGTTAACCCTTCCAAAAAGCCTAAATCCCGTATGCTGTTATGACCAAGATCCAACGCGAGAAGATTTGTACAATATTTGAGGCATTCAAACGTTGACGAATATCTGCGATGTGCACCTCCGACATTTTTTGTCGAAAAAGCTGTAGCGTCTGTTTTTATTTCCCATTTGCCGAATTTCATTGTCCAAACCAATTCAAAAGAATCATATTCAGCGCGAATCAGAGCCAGATCTTCATTTAGAAGGTTTGTAAGGCCGATATCAATACGTTTTGCGTTCGGGAAATTTTCACAAAAGCTTCTCAGCTCATCAGCATTTTGAAAACGAGTTTGTGAAAAGGCGATATTCTCGCCAAGGACATTAACTTCCTGTCCGAAGAATGACTGCGCCTGTTCATCGGCTAAGGCATTCAAAAGCGGATTGAATATCAAAGCAAAGAGGATAAACGCATATAGAAACAATCTTTTCATAAATACCTCCCAAACACAGTACGCATTATAAAAACATTCACATCTTCTTGCACCTAGTATACCATGAATGCATATAAAAAGAAACCGATAGCAAAAATATAACGGAATACCAAGATGAAGAATCTTTGATTGGCATCCGATTGTCTCTGTTTTTATTATATAACATATATGTAAATTCTACGACAGAAGCAGACAGTCGCTGTGATATGAGTTCAACAGATTTGGTTGGTGTTTGAATAATGAAAAAGACCGGAACATTCTCCAGTTCCGGTCTTTCGATGGAGCATAGGGGAGTCGAACCCCTGACCTTTTGAATGCCATTCAAACGCGCTACCAACTGCGCTAATGCCCCATGTCGTTCGGTTTGCCCTCGCAACGTTGATTATTATAGCAGGTTGCGACCGGTTTGTAAATAGCAAATATTGTTAATTATCGTAAATTTTATCGAAAGACAAAGGTTTTTTTCGTTTTCATCCCCAAAAATGCGCAGGAACAAGCAGGATTACTTGAATTTACGCATCGGTCATGATAAAATAAAGGCCTTGACAGGAGGCGAAAAATATGTTTATTGCGGATACGCATTCGGATACTTTGTATTCCATGCTGTTTGAAAGCTGGTCTGACGGCGAACTCATGGCCGGAAAGGAAAATCTTCTGAAGGGAAAGGTCAATCTTCAGACTTTTGCGCTGTTTGCCGGCGCAAGGCAGTATAAGGATACGCCCTATGAAAACGCCCGTCGCATGATCGAAGCTTCCAGGACGCTCGATATTCCGTTTATCACGGGTTCGCTTCCTGAAAACCCGCCGGATGCGCTTTACGGCGTTTATTCCATTGAGGGCGGCGAAGTTCTGGAAGGCAAAATCGATCGCCTTTACGAATTGGACGACGAGCTTCGTCTGCGCATGATTGCCCTTACGTGGAATTATGACAATCAGATCGGAACGCCTGCAAAAATCGACGCGGAAACCGGCCTCAAACCATTCGGTTTTGCGCTTTTAAATGAAATGGATGCGCGAGGCATCTACGCCGACGTCTCACATCTGAATGAGCGCGGATTCTGGGATGTTTATGAAAACATGAATCTTCCGCCCATTGCCAGTCATTCAAACTGCAAATCGCTTTGCGCTTCCTATCGAAACCTCAAAGATGATCAGATCGACGC
>JAZSFI010000105.1:0-2633 GCA_045532135.1 Clostridia bacterium
CTTTGTCCGGGAAGACATCTCGAAGGTTCAGACCATGCGCAAGGAAGCCGGATTTGAAGTTACCGACCGCATCCGCCTGACCTGGCAGACCACCGAGAAGCTCGAAAAGATTCTCGAAAACGGCAAAGCCGACCTTATGCGCGCGGTTTTGGCGGTTGAAGCCGAATGCGCCGAAGCGAGTGAAGGCGCGTTTATCCGCGAGATGAAGATCAACGGCGAAAACGCTGTGCTTGCGGTAAGCGTTAAAAACTGATCAATAAAGCGGGGCTGTTGCTAAAATACTATCAGCAACAGCCCTCAAAATGATTTTTCTGGCGAAGCGTAGGGCGGGGGCTTGCTCCCGCCGGATAAAGGTATGTATCAGCGGCGGAAGCAAGCTCCCGCCCTATCGATATATAAGAAAATCCAAATGAAAAACGCATTTTGTCAGAAATCCTTGGGAGGAGCTGAAGCAGAGAATTCATCATCTGCTTTAACCCCATTATCATCCGATAAGGAGCAAATTCATGCCGATTTTCAGTTGGTTTAAAAAGAAAAAGAATGCCGCAATCGAAGGGACGATTGACGAAATCGTTACGGAAAACGAACCGGAAGAGAAAACTGAAGCGCACGCCGATGAGGAGACAGTCATTCCTGCCGATCCCGAGGAAACGCTGGACGCGGACGAGGTTTTGGACAGCGAACCCGAACCGCAGCTTTCGGATATGGATTTTTCCGATTTCTGGCACGATATCAAGGAATCCGAAAGGCGTTATGAGGGCGCCAAGCCCGATCTGCGCGTCATAAGAAGCGTGCAGGACGAGCTCGGCTTCAAGCTCCCGGACACCTATATCGAGCTTATGAAAATGCACAACGGGGGCATGGTCAACCGCTGCTGGTATCCGATCAGTTTTCCGGCGGAAACGTATGCGGACTATATCCAGATCACACATCTGCTCGGCATCGGACGCGAGGCGAATTACTCCCTGTGCGGACGGTTCGGAAGCAAATTCCTTTTGGAAGGAAAAGGCGAAATCGAAACCGCAGGCATCGCGTTTGCCAACTGCATTTCGCCTTCCCGCGCCATTTTGCTTCTGGATTACCGAACGTCGGGAAGCGAGGGCGAACCTTGCGTAACGTATGTTAACAGCTCAACGGGCGATGAAACCGTGATTGCGCCCAACTTTGAAATCTTTGTCAGAGGATTAAAGACCAGCCTTGAAGCGCTGGGGCAGCGCAAATAGAAAGATTTTGCGCAGAATCTTCATAAAATCAATGCAGCGTAGGGCGGGGGCTTGCTCCCGCCGTTTTCATTGCGCGCTTTGTGCATAGATCAGGGCGAAAAAACGTCCCCAGCGGCAGCATTGCTTGTCTTTATAATCGCTGCCAATATCCCGCTGGAGAGACGCAGACGTACGCGTTCTCCTTTGCCAATTTGCGATTGATTCTGATATCGACATGTGATAAAATACATAAAGCGATTATTTTGATAACCGGAGTGATTTTTCGTGAATATATTTGTTTGTATAAAGCAGGTGCCTTCAACCAACAAGGTACAGGTGGATGAAAAGACGGGCGTCTTAAAGCGCACGGGCGTTTCCTCGAAGATGAATCCGTATGATCTTTTTGCTCTGGAGACCGCGCTTCGTTTAAAGGAAATGTATTCTGGCAGCGTCACCGTCGGTACGATGGGTCCGCCGCAGGCGCAGGCGGGCATCCGCGAGGCATATATGATGGGCGCGGACGAGGGCTATGTGTTTTCCGACAGACGCCTTGGCGGCGCAGACGTTCTTGCGACCAGCTATACGCTCTCTCAGGCCATCCGTTCGATCGGCGACTTTGACCTTATTTTAACCGGCAAGCAGACCACCGACGGCGATACCGCGCAGGTCGGTCCCGCGATTGCCGAGCACATGAATATTCCCCACGCCGCCTGGGTTTCGCACCTTGAAAAGGTCGGGGATGGCATGAACGTCACCCAGCAGCTGCAGGATGTGATCGAAACGGTGTGGATGCCGTTTCCGTGTCTGGTCACGATGGAGCAGGACGTGTTCACGCCGCGCCTTCCGTCTCTTAAAAGAAAGCGCGAAACGCAGGACAAGCCCGTAAACATCATCGGTCTTGACGCGTTTTTGGACACGAATCCCGACAACTACGGTTTAAGCGGCAGCGCCACGCAGGTAGAGCGCATTTTCCCGCCGGAAAACGACGTGGAAAAGGAAATGTGGACGGGCGAAAACCTTGCCGAAAAGCTGTTTGAGCACCTGTTTGACAAAAAACTTTTGTAAGGAGGCGTGTTGAGCATGGCATCCATTGCGATTATCGAGAGAAAATGTACTGCATGCGGAAAATGCGCTTCCGCCTGTCCGTTTGCTGCGATTGATATTACCGAAAAAGCGCAGATCAACGAAAACTGCAAAGCCTGCGGCCTTTGCGTCAAAACCTGCCCCGAAAACGCCATTATGAAGCTTGAAACCAAGTCCAAAGGCGTTGATAAGTCGAAATGGAAAGGCATTCTCGTTTTCTGCGAGGTATCCGGCGGCAGAATGCACCCGGTTTCTTTGGAGCTCATCGGGAAGGCGAAGGAGCTTGCAAAGGTGGGAGATCATCCCGTTTATGCGGTTCTGGTCGGAAGCATGATAGCGGAATATGCC